>CAZTHW010000073.1:0-10449 GCA_964613595.1 uncultured Desulfobacteraceae bacterium
CGCCGCCGTAGGGCACGACAGTCATCCGGTGCTTGTCTGCAAACTCGAGCACCTCCTCGAGCCGGCTTTCGGATTCCGGCCATGCCACGGCATCCGGAAACCGGCTCAAGGTGCCGCACCGCACGGCCACCCAGTCGGGAAAACTCTGGCCGTGGGCGTGATCCAGCCGGTCTCCGGGATCGGCTGAAACCGGGGCTTCTGCAGCATCGACCCGGGAATCGGGAACCCGGGCCGTCACCTCCTGCCGGTGGGTGCTTTGCTGCGGGGTAGGACGGCCCACCAGTGATTCCAACATGCTTTGCGCGCCAGTGGGTAACTGGTTTTCAATTTGCTCATCGCCCCAGCCGTTCCATCGTCTCATGCGTTGTCTCCCTGGTTGGCGGATTGATCTGTTTCCATATCGCGGCACTTTCCTCCATGGCCTGCCGCACGACCCGTTCTGCTGCGTTTCCGCTTTTCCGCAGCGCTTTGTACAGCGCGTCATAATAGGACATGGAAGCCTTCCGGGCCCGACTGTGCTTGAAATAAAAAGCGCCCATGGTTTGAAAAAGGGTCTGGAAATCATTAAAAAGCATCGGATAAATGGGATTCCCGGACAACCTGGCCATCAGCGTCTGCAACTGCCAGTCAAAGGCGGTAAACGCGGAAGCCTCGGGCATAAGTTCCCCCCGCTGCTGCAGAAAATCCCGGATCTGCCCGGGCGCGTGATCGACAGCATACCGGGCTACGGGCGGCAGGACCATCATCCGGAAATCGAGCAGGCTTAAAATCAACTCCCCGGGTACCAGGTCCCGGTATTTGACCAGGCTTCCCAGCAGCGCGAGGCCGCCGGTTTCCCAGTAATTATTGACCCGGGTGGCCCGGCCGTGGCGGATGGTCACCCAGCCTTCGGCCGCCAGGCGCTGAAGCGCCTCGCGGACGGTGGGCCGGGTAACGCCGAGGGTTTCGGCCAGCCCGCGTTCTGCCGGCAAATCGGATCCCTGCGGATACGTGCCGTCGAGAATTCCCGTGATCAGCAGCCGCTCCGTGTACCGGGCCGGACGCAGCGGCATGCCTGCAATCGGGGCTTCATCTGTCATGAAAATGCTTCCCTTTGAAATCAGAATGTGCTGGATACAGAATATGGTAAGAGGTCATACCAGTTTGATATATGTTGTCAATCTTATTTTCCCGGTTTTCGGGCCGACTGCCCATAACCAATAGAAAACAAAGCAAATCAATTTTGTTCCTCTTGTAAAAAGCTATTTATCCCGCCAAGGCGGTATTTGTGCAGAAAGGCAATTCGTAGGCACCTTGGCTGATCGGCGGTGCGAAAAAGGAGTTTCCTCGCTCCAGGAGCCTCTGCGAGCCTCAATTTCCGCTCGAAAACCCGCTTTTCCGCACCGCCGTCAGGGCAACAAAATACAATTTCGTGAGAACGCAAAAAAAGGATTTTCTTGGAAGCACCCCATTTCGTCGGGGGCGAAACCCGAATTTACAACTAACTAAAATTATAAGATAAAATTTTAAGCTACTTAGAAGAAGTCAATTTCGGAATCACCGGGCATCCAGGCCGAGATTGTCGCGCTGCTTTTCAATATGCGCCTGAATCAGTCCCGCGGCTTTTTCCGGATCCGGCTCCACGGCGAAAGTCGCACCCACCACGTCCTGCAGCCCCCGGGTGAGCAGATCCACCACGTTCATACTGCCGGTTACCGGCGGCATGGGGCCAAGAACCGTGTATATCTCGGAGTCCACCACGTACGCCCCAATGGATACCGCTTTTTCGGAGTACCATTCCGGTGCCGCACCTGCCAGGGGCAGATCGCTGATATCGGTTCCCAGCGCATCTGCCAGGGCCGCGGCCAGCACCAGGATACGCACGTTGTCCACGCAGCTTCCGAAATGCAGTACCGGCGGGATCCCCAGTGATCCGCACACGTCCTTCAGGCCCGGGCCGGCATGCGAGATGGCATCGGAAACCTTGAAGCCGGCCTTGGCATTGGCCACTGCCGCACAGCCCGTGTCCAGCACCAGGATATCGTTTTCAATGAGGCGCTTGGTCAGGGCGACATGACCATAATCGTGCTTGATCTTGGGATTGTTGCACCCCACGATGCCTGCGGCGCCCCGGATTTTGCCGGCCTTGAGGGCATCGAGCAGGGGCTCGGGGGTGCCGCCCAGGGCATTGATCACGGCCTCAACGGAAAATCCGCCCACTGCATCCACGGACTCCACCGGGATGTAAACCGATCCGCGGTTGACATAATTTTCCACGGCGCGCCTGACCACGTCATAGGCCATTTCCCGGGCATTATCCGGGTGAAATTCCATGTGCTCCATGCCGGGAAAACGCGCCTTGTCGCTGGTGGAGATCATCTCGGTATGATAGCAGGAAGCCACCTGGCCCAGCGACGGCATGATGCACTGGTAGTCCACGATCATCATATCCACTGCGCCCGTGGCGATAACAAGTTCGGTCATCAGGTGGTTGCCGGCCATGGGAATGCCGTGGCGCATGAGCAGTTCGTTACCGGTGCAGCAAAGGCCGCACAGGTTGACCCCTTTTGCCCCCTTCGACTCTGCGAGCTTGACAATCTCAGGATCCTGGGCGGCGGCCATCACCATTTCCGAGACAACCGGGTTGTGGCCGTGGACCACCACATTGACCTGGTCGGACTTGAGCACCCCGGCATTGACCTTCGTTGGCGCGGGCTTTGGCGTGCCGAACAGGATGTCTGAAACCTCGGTGGCGATCATGGAACCGCCCCAGCCGTCTGACAGGGCGTTTCGCAGGCTGTGGAGCAGCAGGCTCTGCCATCCGTTGTCCACACCCATGTGGGTGCGGTGCATGGCCTCCGAGGTCTCCCGGTCAATTCCGCGGGGCATGATATTGAGCTTGCGCCAGATCTCCTGCCGCTTTTCGGGCGCCCGCCCGGCCATGGACAGCTCCTTTTTCCGGGTGCCGTATTCCTCCTGGAGGGCATATGCCAGATCCCCGGCGATCTCTGCAGGCTGCCGGCCCGCGGTGTCAATGCCGTATTCTGCGGCCACCTTGCACAGCTTTTCCGCATCCCGGATTTCATAACCCGGCGCCCTGTTTTCGGCCACTGATGCCAGCACATCCACCAGGTCCCGGCCATGGTCGGAATGGGCGGCCGCACCGGCGGCGATCATGCGGCACAGGTTTCGGGCCACGATAATATCCGCATCCGCCCCGCACACGCCCTGCTGCGGACCTTCCCCAAACGGATCGATCCGGCACGGACCCATAACGCAGATGCGGCAGCTCACGCCCATTTCGCAGAAACCGCACTGGGGCTGCTGGGCATCGTGCCGGTCCCACACGGTCTCCACCTGGTCGTTCTCCATTTTCTGAATCAGCAGCTGGCCGTCTTTGGCAATGGTCCGGGTTTTATGATGATGCGTCATGATTCCGCCTCCTTATTTATCTGGAGAGGTTGATTTCGGTGCGGGCTTTTTTCACCGTATGCAGCAGCGAAAAACCCGGGGCCTGTTCGGGCGGGGCCGTATCCGCGGTTGCGCTTCTGGCCACTTCGTTAGTTCTGCGCTTCATGGCACGGTCCATCTCCTCGAAAGTCAGCGCGCCGACCTTGCAGATCTCCACGCAGGCCGGAATCTGCCCCCTGTGCTGCCGGGCAACGCAATTGTCGCACTTGACGGCCACGGTTTTCCCGGCCGGCGCCAGGAAATCGGCATGATAGCGGATTACCCCGTAAGGACATGCCATGGCACAGGACGCACAATTAATGCAGACATCCGGGTCAATGAGCACGGTGTTGGTCCGGGAATGCCGGTAAATGGCCCCGGGCAGACACGCCATCCGGCAGGGCGCCGGATCGCAGTGCCGGCAGCGGTTCGGAAAGCCCGCGTCATACAACCCCGCTCCCACGTGAATCCGCGGCCTGGGCTTCGGGGTTTCGGCAATTGCCGTAAACAGGCTGCCGGTTTTTGAATGCGCCGCAGCACAAGCAAGCATGCACTGCATGCATCCCACGCAACGCTCGGGATGAACGATCACCTGTTTCATAAGCCCTCCTCCTCGGCTGTTATCAAACAACCTTTTTTAAACCGCAAAGCTCAGAAAACAATGTAGGGGCGAACCTGTGTGTTCGCCCGGGGAAAGGGCGGACACATAGGTCCGCCCCTACAAAAACACCCGGCCTGCTTTACCGGGCCATTAGCCGGCCGATGTTAAACCCGGGGTCCATCAAGCGCTCCGGGACGACTTCCACCGACCTGCGGCTCACAATCAGGGAGGTCAGGATCCCGCCCTGCTCGATATCATTGATCATCGCAAACCCCACCAGAATGTTGTCCTTAAATACGAGCTTGCGGTAGGTGTTTCGCCGCAGATCCCGGGCGGAAAACTGCCGGCAGGTCTCATCGATATCCCTGGGGCTGACCCGGCCGGCGGTCATCACGTCCGTGTCAAAGACCCGGATCACATTTCGCGAAAGGCTTCCCCGGTAGGAAGCCAGCTCTCCTGCCATGTTCATGCCCGCCACCCTGCCCTGGCTGACAGCCTCGGGCCATATGGCATTGACCCATGATCGCTGCCGGGCGATATCCATGTGTTCGGCAATGTCGCCTGCGGCGTATACGCCGGCAACGCTGGTCTGCATGTTGTCATCCACCAGAATCCCGGCGTCTTTATGAATCCGGTCTTCCGGAACAAAGCCGTGTGCCGGAAATACGCCCTTGCCGATAACCGCCATGTCGCAGGAAACCCGGCTGCCGTCTGAAAGGTGTGCCATGCGCACGCGCCCGTTTCCTTCAAACGCCTCCACCGAGGCGCCCGTGCGCACGGTCAGGCCGTTTGCCCGGAGCACCTCCTGGATTATCTGCCCGGCTGTTTCATCCACCTGCATGGAAAGCGGGTAACCGGAGCGAATCAGCATAGTCACCGTGATTCCGCGCCGCAGAAGCGAGTACGCCGCCTTGAAACCCACCAGCCCGCCGCCGAGCACAAGCGCATGGCCGACCTCCGGCAGCACGGCCAGCATCTGCTGCACCTGCTGGACGGTACGCATGAAAAAAATGTTTTTCAGGTCCCGGCCCTGTGCATCAATCTGCCGGGGATCCGCGCCGCAGGCCAGTAAAAGCCGATCGTATGCATGCGTTTTGCCGTCTGCCGTGGTCACGGTTCTGCGATCCACGTCCAGGGCCGCTGCCCGGGCCCCGAGCACGGGTTCGATCCGGTTTTGTGCATATACGTTTTTGCCCCGGATGGGAAGTTTTTCAGCGGGAACCGCCCCTTCAAGGAGATGGCTGATCATGGGGCGGCAGTAGGGAAGAAAGGTTTCGTCCGAGATGAGCGTAATTTCACTTTCCGGGTCCATCCGGCGGATGGTTTCGGCAGCCGTGAGGCCCGCCACCCCGTTTCCGATAATCAGGTGCTTCATCCTGGTGCCTCAGTTGGATCCGGTTTAAAGACAAACCGAGAAAAAAACTTGGAGATTATACTCTAACATATCTTCAAAAAGAGTCAATTCCAAATATGGGGCAAAAATCCGGGGGAACCCCGACAGTTACGGGATGAAATGAAATCCGCATTTTTCCGCCCCCACACTCTTGACAGGCGGGCACGAATAATTATTTTTAAGATAAAAAGAATGGATGAGTCAAAAAATCAGGAAGTTAAAATAAAACCGAAAAGGAGGTGATAGATATGGCAATCACAAGATGGAATCCCTGGACCACGCTGCCCACGCTGCAGGACAGAATAAACCGGGTGTTTGACGATATGTTTCCGACTACCGAAGGCCGGGAAGACATGGGCCTGTTTGAATGGAGACCCATGGTGGATACCTATGAAAAAGACGACCATATCGTCATCAAAGCCGAGCTTCCCGGCGTGAAAAAGGACGATATCTCCATTGACGTCAACAACAACGTGCTTTCCATCAAGGGAGAGCGCAAGGACGAAGAAAAGATTGACGAGAAAAGCTACTATCGCCAGGAACGGTTTTACGGCAAGTTCCAGCGCGCCTTCACGCTGCCCGACAACGTGGATACCGACAACATCGAGGCTAACTACAATGAAGGTGTCCTGGAAGTCAAAGTGCCAAAAACCGAGGAGAGCAAAACGCGGAAAATCGAGGTCAAGTAGGAGTTTTCCGCTTTGCCTGAAGCGGAAAAAAGGCCGCGGGTGCAAAGCACCCGCGGCCCTTTTTTTGCATCAGTCCACCTGACGAATCCAGCCTTCGGTGTCTTCGGCATGACCGTACTGAATATCGGTAATCGCGTCAAAGAATTTCCGGGCCCAGGACCCCACCTTGCCGTCGCCGATTTTGATCTGCTTGTCCTTGTACTTGATTTCCCCGACCGGCGATATTACCGCCGCGGTTCCGGATCCGAAGCATTCCTGCAGCTTGCCGGCTTCGTGAGCCGCTATCACCTCGTCAATGGTAATGCGGCGCTCTGTTACCGGATGCCCCCATTTGCGGGCCAGGGCTATCACGGAATCCCGCGTGATACCGGATAAAATGCTGCCCGAAAGACTGGGCGTGATGATTTCATCATCAAAGACAAAGAAAATATTCATGGAGCCCACTTCTTCCACGTATTTTCGCTCCACCCCGTCGAGCCAGAGCACCTGCGTGTAACCGTTGTGGTGGGCTTCTTCGCCGGCAAACAGGCTTGCAGCATAATTGCCCGCGGTTTTGACATCCCCGACCCCGCCGGGCACTGCGCGGACATACTTTTCCGTGACCCAGATTTTCACCGGGTTAAAGCCTTCCTTGTAATAGGCGCCCACCGGCGACAGGATAATGAAAAACCGGTAGGTGTATGAGGCGCGCACCCCCAGAAACGGATCCATGGCAATGATCGTGGGCCGGATGTAAAGGGACGTGCCCGGGGCCGAGGGCACCCATCGCCGATCCAGGCGGATCAGTTCCTTTGCGGCCTGCAGGGCAAAGGCCTCGTCAAAAGGCGGGATGCACATCCTGTGGGCCGATCGGTTGAACCGGGTGAAATTTTCTTCCGGCCGGAACAGCTGAATACGGTCTTCCGGGGTTTTAAACGCCTTTAATCCCTCGAAAATCGACTGTCCGTAATGAAGCACCATGGTGGACGGATCCATGGGAATGGCGCCGTAGGGCTCGATGCGCGGATTATGCCAGCCGTTATCCGGGTCGTAATCCATGTTGAACATGTGGTCTGTAAAAAGCGTGCCAAAAGCCAGGTCTTTGTCATCCGGCAGGGTCTTTAGCGCCAGTGCTTGTTTGATGGGGATCTCCATGACGTCACTCCGTTTTCACGTATTGCCGAAAAATGCGGTTAATGCAAAACATCCTGATTTTTTTATATTTTAGTTCATACCTTTGTTTGCGCGAGTTTTACGTTAACGTCAAACAGGAAAATGATCAAGAAAATTTCATGCCACAGCCAATACACCGGGGTTTCCAGTCTCGGGGGGTCCGGTTTTTCCCTTGATCGCCGGCACCTTATAATGATACAGGATTTATATAATGAAAACAAGCAGACACCGGCCTGAAATGGCAACTTCCCGCTACCTGATCTGCCCCTGCAAAAAGGGGCGGCCCAAAAAGCATGTCGATGTCTGCCGCAAATGCCCCCGGAACAAAAAGTGCCCGACATACCAGACTTATATCCAGCCGAGCCTGTTTCCGGGCTGGCAATAAACGCCGATGAACAAAATGCAGCAGCAACTTGCCGGATGCGAAACCCGGCTCTACAAAAACGGGCTGGCCGAGCCGGACACGGCGGTTTTCGGCACAACCGAAGACCGCATTTACTGGAACTGCCGGAACCCGGCAAGCCCCATACTCGAACCGCTTTTCAGCGAGGTCCGGACGCAAAGCCTCCTTTACGCCCGGCCGGCCGAACCGTATGCCACGGTGCTGTCCTACCTGTGCCATACAGCTATGGACGGGGCAATTCGCCCGGATGACTGCGAAACCAGAACGGTCCTGCAGGACCTGCCGGTGACAGCCGAATTTGAAACCGGGCATCTCGCAGATGCCCTGAAAAACAGGGCATGTACCGTTATCCCGGAGCAAGGCATTGTTGCCTGCGGTGCGTCTCCGGCCCAGGCGTATGTAAATTTCTCCGCAGCCTGTTTCGCCGGGTTTGTAAAGTTTTTCTCAGACACCCTCAATACCAGCCGGCACGGGAGAATTCAAGCATCCCGGGAAAAAGCGCTTGACCGCGCCTGCCGGCACCTGCCCGTACCCGCGGTTTTCGAAGGCGGCTTGATGCGGGGGCCATTTGAAAACGCGACAGACGTGCACAGCGCAATCATTGAGGCGGGCCGGGAAATCATCGACAGGCGGCTGGTGGATGCCTGCTTTGGCAACATCTCTTACAGTCTGGACAAAACGCTGTATATCACCACTTCCGGCAGCTTTCTCGATGATCTGGAAGAAGAGGTGGTTGCCGCGGATCTGGAAAGCGGCACCTGCAGCCGGGAAAAGCCCTCATCAGAACTGCCCGCACACATGGAGATTGCCGCATCCACTTCGTTTCGCGCCGTGCTGCACGGTCATCCGCTTTTCTCGGTGATCATGTCCATGGACTGCGATGAACAGGACTGCCCGAATAAAGGCAGCTGCCACATCTATTGCCCGAAGCCAAGAGAGATTCGCGGGATTCCGGTGGTCACCGGGGAAGTTGGCGGCGGCCCGCACGGGCTCTGCCATACCGTTCCGGCTGCAATTAAACGAAACAAGGCCGCCATCGTCCACGGGCACGGGGTGTTTACCTGTGCCGCCCGGGACTTCAACAATGCCCTGGGCCGAATGGTGACCATCGAACAAATCTGCCGCAAAACCTATTTTGAACAGATCGACGCCCGGGTCAAAACATCATGACCACCTTTGACAGAATCGAAGATACCGCCCAAAAAGAGGACCTGTCCCATTTTTTAGATGCGGCCGCCGCTCCAGCGGAGCTTGGCTTTCAGGATATCAAAGTAATTGTGCCCGGCAAGCTTGATGAGTTCCAGCGGAAACCGGCTCTTTTCTATGACGATCTCGTCGTCCCCGTTGATTTCCAGGCCCTGCTGCCCGTCAAACGTGGCCACAATGTCAGATGCCTTCTCTCCGAGACGAATCTGGATTTTGGATGTGCCGGGCACGATAAGCACCCGGTTGGTCAGGGTAAACGGGCAGATGGGAGTGACCAGGATGCCTTCCACGGCCGGGTGCACCACCGGCCCGCCTGCGGCCAGGGAATAGGCGGTCGAACCCGTGGGCGTGGCCACGATCAGCCCGTCGCTTCGGTAGGAGGTCAGGTAATGGCCGTCAATATAGGTTTCAATATTGGCCAGCCGCGCCAGGGCGCCCTTGTTGATCACCACGTCATTTAACACGGTTTCTTCCACAAGGGGTTTTCCGTTCCTGAAGATGCGCACCTTGAGACGCGCCCGGGACTCAATGGCAAACTGCCTGTTTACCACGGCCTCGGCCGCCCGGAATACGGCATCCTCCGAGATTTCGGCAAGAAAGCCGATATCCCCGAACTTCACTCCGATCATGGGAACGCCCGCATCCCCGATCCAGCGCGAGGCACTCAGGAAAGTCCCGTCCCCGCCGAGCACGAATACGCAGGTGATGTATTCGGGATCGACTCTGCGCTCCCGGCTGTTTTCCAGCCCGAGCCGGGGCTGAAAGGATTCCTGGCGGATTACCTCAATGTCCCTAGCCCGAAACCAGTCAGCCAGTTCATCGGCCTTTTCCTGGGCCGCCGGATCCTGCTTTACGAACAATCCAACCTGTTTCACAGCTCCCCCGCGGTAATTTGATCAAATAACCGGATTTCTGCATATGAGACATACTAATTTCACCGGAATCGGGCAAGGATTTTTATCCGCCGCAAAACCGGGCCTGCCTTGACATCTCCGCAGCAGCGCTGTATTTTCTGGTTGAGATGCGCTCGATCCGGGATTACTTTCAATACCCATAAGATCACCGTATTATTGCCAACCATCTCAGAAAAGGACGAAACAATGGAAAAACATGAACTTGTCGAGATGCTGAACAAGGACCTGGCAGACGAACATGCAGCCATCCTGCGCTATCTCATCCACAGCTACCTGGAAGGCGAGGACACGCCCATCGGCGCAAAACTGCTTTCCCGCGCCAGGGAGGAAATGTGGCACATGCACTGGCTGGGCATGATCATCGGCGCGCTCGGCGGCGAACCGGACATGGAGCCTGCGGAATACCCTTATGATCCGACCAACCGGGCGACCATTTTAAAATCCTACGTGGCCTACGAGAAAAACCTGGTGCCCCATTACGAACAGGAAGCCGAAAGGGTCGCCGATCCGCACATCAAACGCGTGCTGCAAAGAGAGGCCTGGGAATCGGAGATGCATGCCGAAAAATTCCAGAAAATGCGCGACAAGCTGTCCCAGGAAGAAGCCGCCGGCATGCCGGGAGAGGAAAACGAGCTGCCCGAGGAACTGCGCAAAATGCTGCA
>CAZTHW010000074.1:0-10444 GCA_964613595.1 uncultured Desulfobacteraceae bacterium
TCCCGGAGGGTTTCAAATTTTAACACCTGGAAATGACTTAATTCCTTAAAAAAATTAATCCGTGTAAAAATTTGAAACGCTCAATTTAGGTAACAGAAACGCCGGGATTACAACATGAGCGTGGCACCAGACCAATTGATTGAACAGACCAGTTTAAAAAACGCAGCCACCCTGGAACTATACGATACCTCCCGCACCATGATCGGGGACCGCATGCTGGTCAGCCTGACCGCCCGGGTGCAGATCCCGGTGGACAGCCTGTATGAACATCGCGCCGCCCAAGAGCTGCCCCCGGCAGACCCGCTCAGGGCATTGCTGGGCGATCCGGTTACCTGGGAAAATGTCAAGCAGCGCCACTTTATTGATTCCCGGGAAAAATCAGAAGTGCTTGATATTATGCTTGCGGAGTTTAACACGCACCTGCGCCCGTACCTGACCCACCCGGACTTTCCGGTCAAGTACGTGCAAAAACAGCTCCGGGAACACCAGAAGAAAAGCACCTGGTTTCGGTGATCTCCTTCCGCCGGCCGCCATCTCCCGGACAGATTTTAAATCTGTCCCCCTCCCGTTCATCACCGCCTTGACAGCAACGCGTAAAGATGTATAATGATAACGTATACATCCAAGGATGGGCTCCATGATAAGAACACAAATATACCTGACAGACCGTCAACGCCCCGGGTTGGACGCCATTTCAAAATCTTCAGGGAAAAAACAAAGTGAACTCATTGGCGAGGCAGTTGACCGTCTCATCAACCAGGCAAGCCATAATCATCGGGAAATCGTATTAAAGGAGGCCGCCGGGATCTGTAAAGACCGCGCTGA
Source organism: uncultured Desulfobacteraceae bacterium (assembly GCA_964613595.1). Taxonomy (GTDB): domain Bacteria; phylum Desulfobacterota; class Desulfobacteria; order Desulfobacterales; family Desulfosalsimonadaceae; genus Desulfosalsimonas. Next base: position 826 of record CAZTHW010000074.1, read on the forward strand.
TCTTCCTGATTTCGAAAAAGTCCGATCCGAATGCAGAGCTGCATATTATTGAAAATGCGGGGCATGTGTGCAACATCCAGGCGCCGGAGGAGTTTAAACGGGTCTGTATTGACTACCTGGAGCAGGGGGCAGTAGGCGGTGGTCAGTGGTCAGTGGTCAGTAGGCGGTGGGCAGTGGGCAGTGGGCAGTTTACGGTTACCGATTGTCAGTTGGCGGTTGGCCGGTATTGGTCACTGATCGGGCTGACCCATACCGGCCGGCTTTTTTGAGATAGAAAAAGCGCGATGGGTTGCGTTTAATTCTTTTCCAGTTTGGCCTGGATGTCTTTGCGCAGTTGCTTTTTTAGCACCTTGCCCACCGGATTTCGCGGGATCTGCTCGGAGATGACCAGGCGCTCGGGGTGCTTGTAGCGGGCCACGCCCTTTTGCGCCAGCAGGCCTGTGAGGTCCTCAAGTGTTACGGTCTGGTCCGGGGCGGGCACCACGTAGGCGCACATGCGCTCGCCGAGTTTTTCGTCCGGCATTCCCACCACCGCCACCTCCTGGACCTTGGGGTGCGAGAGCAGGTAGTTTTCGATCTCCTGGGAACTGATGTTATATCCCCCGCGGATGATAATATCCTTGGCCCGCTCGTAAAACGAGATGCAGTCGCCCTCGCGGATCTGAAAAAGGTCGCCGGTGCGGAAAAAACCGTCCCTGGTGAAGCTTTTTTCCGTGACCTCCGGGTTTTTGTAATACCCGGCAATCACGCCCGGGCTCTTGTACACCAGTTCCCCGACCGCGCCCACCTCGGTGAGCTCATTGTCTTTTGCGTCCAGGATCTTGACTTCCACCAGCCCGCTGGCCCTGGAACGCCAGCTCGATCCCGGCTTGCCCCACTGGGGGAAGTGATCCACCCGGCGTTCCATGTCCGGGATGTCCTCGATGCCGGCCACGATGCCGGTGCCCTCGTTCTGGCCCCAGATATTTCCGATATCAATATCCCAGCGCCGCTTGAACTCCTGCATGGTAAACAGGGAAGACGGGGCCGAGCCCAGGGTGATGGTCCGAAAAGAGGTCAGGTCAAACTGGTCCACGTTCGGGTGCTTGACCAGCATGTTGGCCAGGGCCGGGACCAGCAGGGTATAATTGGGTTTTTCGCCCAGAAGCTGCTGCATGAACACCTGCGGATCAAAGGGATGGTGCAGCACCAGGGTGCCGCCGAGCACGACCCACGGCATATACACCGTGCCCAGCGATGCCATGTTGACAAGCGGGCCGGCGGTCAGCATCACGTCTCCGGCCTGCATGCCGGCAACATCCTGGACCAGGGCCATGCCGGCCCAGTTGTTGTGGCTCAACGGGCATCCCTTGGGATTGGCCTCCGTTCCCGAGGTCCAGCAGATGGTGAAAATGTCGTTGGCATCCACGGAAACTGCGTCCAGGTTGCCCTGCGGCGCATTTTGCGCCATCTGCCGGATGTCATTGTAGGTAAAAATCCGGTGCATGGCAGGATGCTTTTTTTGCAGGGCCGTTGCCTGGGCCAGGTGGTCAAAGTTATTGAACTGCTCCACCGTAATAAAGGCCTTGGCTTCGGTGAGATCGGCGATGTAGTCGAGTTCGGCCTCCCGCCAGAGCACCGGCACGGGAGAGGCCAGCGCACCGGCCCGCGATATGGCCAGATACAGCATGGCCAGCTCCCAGCAGTTTGGCAGCTGGACCATTACCACGTCGTCCTTTCCGATGCCCCCTTTTGCAAGGGCTTCGGCCGTGGCTTCCAGGGCCTGTTCGAATTCCTTGTAGGTGGGTCGCTCAGGGGGTATGCCGAGCAGCTGCTCCTTGTTGGGCGGGTCTGCCGCGCAGACCCGGTCCGGATCGGCTTTTGCGTGTTCCTTAAAGTAATCAATCAGGGTCTTTTCCCCCCACGCCCCGATTTTCGTCCATTTTTCAATGGCTTCATTGGATGCCAGAATCATTTTCCCCCTCCTTGTAGGATTAGCCCTTTTGGATTACCTGCTCTCGCAGCTTGCGGCGCAGGATTTTGCCCACGGTGCTTTTGGGCAGAAAATCCACGAATGCAATCTGCTTGGGCACCTTGTAGGGCGCCAGCTTGTTTTTGCAGTGCGCCGTGATATCGGCTTCTGTCACGTCCGCTCCCTGTTTTGTCACAATAAAGGACTTGACCGTCTCGCCCCGATATTCGTCGGGTATGCCGATGGTGCAGGCCTCGACCACCTGCGGGTGTTCGTACAAAATCTCATCGATTTCATTGGGATAGATGTTATAGCCGCCTGCGATGATCATGTCCTTTTTCCGGTCCACCAGGGTCAGGTAGCCATCTTCGTCCAGATACCCGATGTCGCCTGTGTGCATCCAGCCATCCTTTAGCACTTTGGCGGTTTCCTCGGGATTGTTGTAATACCCCTGCATCACCTGGGGGCCCTTGAAACAAATTTCGCCCGGCTCACCCGGGCCCAACTCCTTTTCCCCGGTTTCTGCGTCCATGATCTTCAGATCGGTTCCGGGAAGCGGCACACCCACGGTGCCCGGTTTTTCCGGCCCGCCAAACGGGGTGGCCGTGCCCATGGGGCAGATCTCGGTCAGGCCGTATATGTTGACAACAGGCGCATCCGAAAGGGTTTTTAACTGGTTAACCACGCTTGCGGGCAACGGCGCGGCGCCGGCCAGAAACGCCTTAACAAAACCCAGATCAAGGCTTTTGAACTCATCCCGGCCCAGCAGCCCGAAATAAATGGTGGGCACGCCCGGAAAAAACGTGGGCTTGAAATTTTTCAAAACCTGGAGAATCACATCCGGTTCGGGCCGCGGCACCAGAATATCGGTCCAACCGGCATATATCGCCATGTTCTGGACCCCTGTGAAGCCGGCGGAATGAAAAAACGGAAAAATGGCCACAGATTTTTCCTGCCCGTCCTCTGCGGTGGGAAACCATGCGCGCAGCTGCTGGGTGTTGCAGGACATGTTGGCGTGGGTGAGCATCACCGCCTTGCTCACACCCGTGGTGCCGCCGGTAAACAGGTGGGCGCCCACCGCCTCCCATTGGGCTTCATTTTCCACGGGATCATCCGGATAGCGCGACAACAGATCCGAGAACATAAAGGTATCGTCCCGCGGCGCAATCTCCTTTCCCGGGCCGGTCATGGATGCCGGCAAATAGTCTTCCACCCGGCAGACGACGATTTTTTCCACCGGTGTCTGCCCGATGAGCTGCACTGCCATGGGATGGAGCAAATCCAGGGTGATCAGGAGCCCGGCTTCAGATGTGTTGAGCTGATGGGTCAGCTCCCGCTCGGTGTACATCGGGTTGTTCAGGGCGGTCACCGCCCCGATTCGAAAGGCGGCATAATTGGCGATCACCACCTGGGGGATGTTTGGCAGAAGCATACCCACGCGATCTCCGGCACCCACGCCCAGATCGGACAATGCCCGGGCAAACCGGTTGACAAGGCGGTCGAGTTCCTGAAAGGAAATCGTTGTGCCCATGAGGTTTAACGCGGTATTTTCCGGAAACCGCTCGGCGGTTCGGGTTAAGGCCTCGGGCAGGGTGATGGTTTCATAATCGGGTTCCTTGGGAACGCCATCGGGGTAATGCTTGTGCCATGTTCTTTGAAATGCCATTTTGGCCTCCATTTGAATGGGGGTTGGCGGGGGCGTGTTTTGACTTCGCGTTACTATATCAATAGTCTAACAGAAAGTATATTTAAATACAACCCGCTCAATTTAGGTATATATTATTTTTGCAAAAGAGTAGGGGCGAACACACAGGTTCGCCCCTGCGGATCTGATTTCCGGGCGAACACACAGGTTCGCCCCTACGTGCACCCAGAGACCCTGCCGGAAAAAAACGTTAAACACACCTTGCATCCGGGCGGAATCCGGTTTACATATGCAGTGATTCCGAGCGGCTGATCCGTTATAAGAAACATTTTGAAACACCAACGATTTGAAACAAAAATACTGGACAGGAAAAACACAGTCTAGTAAGTACAGGATCTTTGAAACAGGAAAATAGGGACAAGATCCGGCAGGCAACGCCGACCCCAGGGGAGGGTTTTGAAATGAAGAAAATTACCGTAAAAGACATGATGGTGCCGCTTGATGAATATGCCACCATCCACCAGGACGCCAGCCTGTTTGAGGCTGTAATGGCCCTGGAAAAGGCCCAGGCGGAATGCAACCGGCAGGGAACCAAGTACCTGCACCGGGCCATTCTGGTATATGACGACAAGCACAGGATCGTGGGCAAGCTCAGCCAGCTCGACATTCTGCGCAGCCTGGAGCCAAAGTACAAGCAGGCCGCCGCGGATGACTCCGGGCGAATGATGGCCAGCGGGTTCAGCCAGCAGTTTCTGCGCAACATGGTAAAGCAGTTCTCCCTCTGGGACAAGCCCCTGATGGACGTGTGCCGGAAGGCCACCCAAATCAGCGCCAAAGACTGCATGTATGTCCCGGAGGAAGGCGAGTACGTCAAAGAAGACGATTCCCTTGACGTGGCCATCCACCAACTGGTCATGGGCCATCATCAGTCGCTTCTGGCAACAAGCAGCCGGGGCGAAATCGTGGGTATCCTGCGCCTGACCGATGTTTTCAAGCAGATCGTGGACTTTATGAAAGAATGCAATTTATAAGGATAAAAAGGATTTGAACCCGATATAAAAACAGGAGACTCATTTTATGAGCCATGAAATCGAATCTGAAGGCCAGGGCGGCGGCCTCCTTGGCAACAAGACCATGTGGTTTTTGATCGGAGTGGGTTTTTTCGTGGTGGTGGGCTTCCTGCTGCCCACCCCGCAGAGTCTGGTCGACATTGTCGAGGAACACGGCATTGCCGCCAAGCTTATTGACTGGGGCGTTGCCGAAGACGTCACCCAGGCCGGGGACAAGGCCATGACCGTGCTGGGCATCATTCCCATGGCCGTGATTTTCTTTGCCACAGAGGCCATCCCCATCGGCCTGACCGGTATTCTCATGCCGGTACTGGCTTACTTTCTCGGGTTGCTGCCCAAAGGCATGATCGGCAAGACCTTTGCCGGAGACGCCCCGCTTTTTCTGCTTGGCGTGCTGGCCATGGGCGTGGCCGTGGTGGATGTGGGCCTGCACAAGCGCCTGGCCACCTGGATTCTGGGATGGACGCGGGGATTTTACGTGCCGGTATTCGTCCTTTGCATCAGCATGGCGGTTATCGGATCTTTTATTTCCGCACATGCCATGTGCGCGTTCATGACCCCGGTGATGATGGCGGTCTATTTCGGCGTGGTCTCCGAGGGGAGTTCGGGCGGCCGCGTGGACCACGATCCGAACCTGGCCAAATTTCTGCTTTTTGCCCTGTGCTTTGCCTTAAACGTGGGCGGCGTGGGATCGCCGGCAGCCGGCGGGCGAAACGTGATCATGATGGGCTTCTGGCAGGGATACGGCGTGCCAATGGACTTTTTTACCTGGATGACCTACGGTTTTCCCATGGTCCCGCTGCTCGGCGTGATTGTGGCGGTCTACATGATCGCCCTGTTTAGCCGCAAACTCCGCTACAAGGACCTGACCCCGGGTCTGGCGGCCATGAAGGAAGAGACCCGGAAGATGGGAAAAATGAAATACGAGGAATACGTCACTTTCGGCATGCTGATTCTCATCCTCGGGCTCTGGATTTTCGCAGATCTCGGCCTGGGCGGCCCGGCGCTGCTGGCTTTGGTCATCCCCGTGATTTTCCGGACCACATCCTGGAACAAAATTTTAAGCGGTATCTCCTGGGATGCCTGGTTCATGTACTGCGGCGCACTCACATTGGGTGCGCTTTTAAAGGAAACCGGCGCGGCCCTGTGGCTGGCCCAGAGCGTTATGGGCATTTTGAGCTATGCGGGCATGAGCCAGGGATTCGGCCTGTGGGTGGGCCTGTCCTCGTTTTCCGGCCTGATGACCAACTTCATGTCCGATGCCGGCACCACGGCGCTGCTCGGACCGATTGTCATCCCCATGGGCATCATGTCCGGTCATGCCGCAGAACCCTGGGCATCCGGTATGGCCGTGGCCTTTGCCACCTCGTTTGCACACTTTTTGATTGTGGGCACGCCCAACAACGCCATTGTATACGGCCTGGGCACCTATCCGGATACCGGAGAGCGGGCAATCGCCCCGATCGACTTTGTCAAATACGGTTTCGTGCTGTGGGTCATCTCGCTTGTCGTGGTCTGGGTACTAGCTTTCGGCGTGATGTTCCAGGTAGTGGGATTTCCGCCGGATCTGCTGGAAACCGCCCGCGGCGTATTTGAAAGCGGGGCCGCGGATGTCTCCGGTGCCGCCGCAGGCGCGGCCCACTAGCCCGGAGGCGGCTGAAGAAGACTTGTCAGAACCACGAAGAACACGGAGTTCACGAAGGAAATTGACAAAAAGACCAATCCTTCGTGTTCTTCGTGGTTTGAAATCCGAGCCGATCGAGAATCCGGAAACACAACCATGACTGCACAGCCCGGCAAAAGCCGCCGCCCGATCTGGGTCTGGCTGATTTCCATATTCTACCTCGGCTTCGGCCTGTCCGGGCTCATGGCCGTGGCCATGGCGCTTATACTCTACAGCCAGGGAAACATCTCCGCGGACAAGCTTCCCTCCATGTATTCCCTGCTGCGCTCCTCGCTGTGGGGCGCTCTGCCGGCGATCAATATAGCCGCTGCCGTAAGCCTTTTTTTGATGCGCAAAATCGCCTTTCCCATCTTTACCGGCCTGCTGATCATCAAGGTGATTTTGCAGGGGCTTTTTGAAACCCCGCTTGGCCAGGCCTTTTCCAGTCAAAACACCGAAATGATCATCGGCTACGGGCTCGGATACGCCATTTTGCTGGCCGTATGCATCTACACCTACCGCCTCGGGCAGTCCGGCCGCCTCAGATAAGCGGCGCAGGCTGCGTGCACAAAAAAATCCGTCTTGCACAATTCCGGGTGTTTTGGCATTATGAACACCATTCTACAACCGGGATCCCAAAAATACAGACAAATATATGGAATGCCAGCTCTTCTCCGCCATGATGATCGGTCCCCGAAAATGCCAGGAAGACTGCATCATAGAAGGCCGTCAACTGTTTCAATCCGACCTGCTGAGCCGGAAAATCGGATTTGTCACGGGCCCGATGCTGCTGGCCGTGTGCGACGGCATGGGCGGGCATTACGGCGGTGAAATGGCCAGCCGGTTCGTATGTGAGCAGCTCCGGCATTACACGTGGTCCGGGGGCGTCTCCGGGGATAACGTGCATTATGCCCTGCTCGGGATCCAGTCGGCATCCGAACGCCATCTGCCGCCCCAAAGCGGGACCACCATTGCCGGCCTGTTTTCCGACGGCAGCCGGGCATTGATATTCAACGCTGGCGACAGCCGGGTTTACGGCATCACCGCGGAGAAGCTCGAATACCTGTCCCATGATCATTCCCTGGTCCAGGACTTAATCGACCAGAGCCTGGTCAGCATGGAAAGCGCGGCCGTACACCCCTACAGGCACCTGATTGATTTCGGGCTCGGCCCGGCTTTCAGCCGGGTCTGGTCGGAGCGGGACCTGTACATCGTGGAACAGCGGCTTGAGCCTTCTGCCGCGTTCCTGCTGTGCACCGACGGACTCACCGATATATTGTCTGATGCGGAAATCCACGAAATCCTGGCGCCGTCTCCGGTGGAAAACGGCGCCCGGCTCGCCAACGCGGCGCGAAAAAAGGGCCTGACCGACAACACGAGTTTCATTGTCGCCCGGATCACCGGGGGGATGACACCGGATATCATCGGTACGGAGCAGTTGTACAAATGAAGGACATTATTCAAAAATGCCTTCCCACCTATGAAGTGGTCCGGAAAATCGGATCCGGCGTCTACGGGGTGGTCTACCATGTCAAGGACAACCTCAAGGAACGCGCGGTCAAGGTGGTGCCCATAATGGTGGAAAGGTCGCTTTCCCATCGCACGCCCGGGGATCTGGATTCCAAGATCTCCCACGACTTTTATGCCATCCAGGAATATTACGACAAGATCAAGGGCGAGGGCGTCATTGAAATCTATGACTTCCACCTGGTGGACAAGCAGGTGTCCAAGCAGGAGGCCCGGGCATACCTGGTGATTTTAATGGAATTCTGCCCCTACAACCTGCTCGACCGGGTGCTGGATCACTATCCCCTTGCCCCGGAAAACGCGGAAAAACTGATGACCGAGCTGGCCGAGGTCTTAAGCCGCATCTCCAGCCGGGCCAAAGACGCCTTTATCGTAAAAGACCTCAAGCCCTCCAACCTGCTGATCAACCAGGACAACCGGCTGATTATCGGGGACCTGGGCGGCATCCAGCGCATCAGCAGCAACTCGCAGACCAGCAATGCCCAGTTCACCCCGAACTGGTCCGCCCCGGAACTCATTACCCACTCCACTCCCGCGGGCGTTGCCAGCCTGGTTTTTTCATACGGGTTTGTCAGTTATTTCATCTGGTCGGGCGCGCTTCCCTATGAGCAGGAAGATTTCACGGAGCGGCTGCGCCGAATCAAAAATCACGAACTGGAATTCAGCAGGCGCGACATTCCGTTTCGAACCCAGATCCTGATCAGCCAGTGCCTGAATTTCAAGCCCGAAGACCGCCCGGAAGACTTTGAGACCATCCTCAGGTATCTCAAAGGACAAAGTACGGCGCTTTCTCCGAGCCGGGATGCTGATGCCGGCGCTGCGCGGCAAGCACAGGAAGCCGGCGTTGAAATCATTCTTCCCCGGGAAAACCAGGAGAACAAAGCCGCTGGCGGCCCGGCTCCCCAAACCGGGGAACCCGGGGCCCGGCCCCGGACATACGGCCATCACCAGCCCGGGGACAACTGGGTGGAGCCCTCTAACGGCATGGACTTTGTATGGGTCCCCACCGGGGTATTCCAGATGGGATCGGGAACCTGGGACGGGCAGGGGCACAAAAACGAATTCCCCCTTCACGAAGTGTTCATTGACGGCTTCTGGCTGGGCAAGTACCCGGTCACCCAGGGCCAGTGGAAAAAGCTCATGTCCAACATGCTTTGGTACAAGGTCCGGGGCAAAAACCCGTCCTGGTTCAAAATGGGCGGGAATTACCCGGTGGAGCAGGTTTCATGGCACGATGCCCAGGAATTTATCCAAAAGCTGAACGCCATCAACAAGGGCCGGTATCACTTCCGGCTGCCCACCGAAGCCGAGTGGGAATATGCCTGCAGAAGCGGCGGGCGGGCGGAGAAATATCCCGGGGCCAAGCCGCTTGAAAAAATCGCCTGGTACTCGGCAAACAGCGTCATGACCACCCACCCGGTCGGCAGCCTTGCGCCCAACGGGCTGGATCTTTACGACATGGCCGGAAACGTGTATGAATGGTGCGCAGACATCTACCACGAAGAAGCCTACCGGCGTCATGAATACAGAAACCCGGTATACACCGGGGAAGGAACCCGGCGGGTGATCCGGGGGGGCAGTTGGTGCAACTTTCCCGGCGAGCTGCGGTGCAGTTACAGGGCCAGCGTCAATGCCGACTTCAAGGGCAATTACCTGGGTTTTCGCGTGGTCATGACCCCGGTCAGCCGGAAAAAAGAATTATAGCCTTCCTGATAAGCCTGTAAAAAGTCTTTTTTACAGGCAGTGTTAAGTTTTAAGTGATT
>CAZTHW010000075.1:0-10395 GCA_964613595.1 uncultured Desulfobacteraceae bacterium
GCACAAATATCAGGGCGCACACGGGATTTAACAGCCAGGCGCCGATAACCGCCACCACAGACCATCCCGCGGCCCAGGCCAGGCCTTCTTTAAACGGCAGCAGGCCCTGGGCCATCGGGTGACGAACCATGAGCGAGTCCAGGTACCGTTGTTCGGTGTTTTCCGGCCGCGTGATTTTTTCCCGGTGCTGTCCGTACGGCGGGGTGTTGTGCGCAAATTGTTCACGGTCTGAGCGGTAGTCCATAATGTCATTGAACGCATATATGGCCGTGTACCCGGCAAACGCGGTCAACAGGCCGATGCCCGCGATGCCCGCAGACGGAAAGCCGCCAAGATACAAAAGCACGCAGAAAGCCGGCGCGGCCATGTCCAGGATGCCGTGCGGGGTGCGTGATAGCGCCAGATATAGTTTGATTCGCTTTATTGCATTCATTGATTTCTAAAATAATCTTTTCAGGGCCGGGTTTCCAGTATTTTTTGGGAATGCATCCGCAGGCCGGGCCGAAAGGCACCGGCAGCGTGGTGTCTAGCACCTACGGCGATATTGATTTCAGGTTCGGCGCTCGGATGCGGATGATCCCGACAAGTGAAAGCAATTGGGATTTCGGGTTCCAGGATGATCTGGAGAATCCATTGCTAGGGACCTTGGATCCGGCTTTTTTTAAGCAGCACAGCAATGAGTCAGGTGCTGTAACAGAAAATTACATACGCAATGAAACCCAGATTTATTTCAATACCATGCCCAGGGACCGGAAATGGAGTTTTCACGCGGCACTGGAGTTTGACCGGCCCCTGGATACGGTCGTTGCAGATGACAGAGGGGGTTATGACGACAGAACAAGCAATTTCGGCTTGTAACGGATTCACGGCACTTACAAGCTGGGCGAAAACATGTTTTGCCTCGCCGAGCGACGGCCCGGAAAGCGATGACACCGCATCCCAAAAAAAGTCGTAGTTGCCGAGGAAATCCCCCGCACGCCCACAGGCAAGATTTTAAAGCGGGTACTGCGCGATACCTTCAACTAAAGCCTGCCCAGAAAATCGAGCAGCGCGCTGTTAAAGGATTCGGCGGCTTCCACGTTGGACAGGTGATAGGCGTCGGGCAGCACCTTCAGCCGGGAGCCCCGGATCTGCTCGTGAATCTGCCGGGCGGCATCCACCGGCGTGCCCGGGTCGTTTTCCCCGACCATGATCAGGGTCGGCGCGGACAACTGCGGCAGCCGGTCGTGGACGTCAAAGCCGGCGATGGCCCGGCCGCAGCCCGTAAATCCGCTTACCGGCGTGGAGAGCACGATTTCCCGGATTTTCTGCGTGGTGTCCGGGTATTGTTCCTGAAATTGCGGGCTCAGCCATCGCTCCAGGGTGGCATCTGCCAAGGCAGCCATGCCCTGGGCCTTTGCCGCGGCAATCATTTCATCCCAGACGGGACCGGCGTCTGCGGGTACCCGGCTGGCCGTGTCGCACAGGATCAGGCCGGTGATCCGCTCCGGATATTTCAGCGCCAGGGTCTGGCCGATCATGCCGCCCATGGAAATGCCCATGAAATTCGCCTGCTCAATTTCCATGGCATCCATCAAGGCAAGGACGTCTTCTGCCAGCAGGTCCATGGAATAATCGCCTTCGGGCGCAGAGGTCTGCCCGTGGCCCCGCACATCATATACGAGTACCCGGTAATTTTCTTGCAGGGCCTGCATCTGCGGGTCCCAGATGCGGGTGCTGCCCGCCAGGCAGTGGCTGCAGACCACCACCGGTGCGGATTTTCTGCCGGTGAGTTCAAAATGCACGTTGATGTCTTTGATTTTCATCTGCATGGCTCCTCCTGGGTATCAATATTGCTGATTCAGATTTGATTTTTACGAGTTCACAAACTTTAAGATAGCGTTTTTTCGGGGCCTGTCAAAGACCGGGCCCGGCAGGCGGTCCTTGACGCCGTGTGCATCACCGAGCATCATTGCCATGACCTGAGCCGTCCTTCCAAGGAAGTCCTTTTTTGCGCTCTTGCGAAAGTGCTCTTCGTTGCCCTGACGGCGGTGCGGAAAAGCGGGTTTCCGAGCGTAAATTGAGGCTCCAGGAGGCTCCTGGAGCGAGGAAACTCCTTTTTCGCACCGCCGATCAGCCAAGATGCTTACGGATTTCCTTTCTGCAAAAATGCCGCCCTGGCGGGCTAAGCAGCTTTTGACGAGATCTCACGGTGCCGGCCCATCCGTTTCAAACGGGCCTGGTGGGCGCGGCCCTGGGAATGAACGTGCTGAAGTTGATAAATATTCCCGCCATTGAGACGTTAAACGGAAGCCTCCCCATGGAGGAAAACCGGCAGGCTCAGGAGGCGGCCCGGGAAATGGGTCTTTTGGGAATCGGGGGATCAGATGCCCACGGCCTGCATGTCCTGGGCCGGGCATATACCGTGTTTCCGTGCCCGGTGCTTTCAGATGCCGAACTGGTGCGAGCCCTTTACTCAGGCGGGTACTGGCCGGAGGAACAAATTTAGCGTTGTCTTGTCAGCGTTTTATGGTTAATCTGGGATTTGATGCTGGAAAAACCGGGTGCATAAGGGTTGTTGAAGAACGGGAAAATCAATGAAGAATTCGGAAACCAAAACAGCGGCCAGGGATCATCACATTGAACGCGCCTGGTGCAAGGGATGCGGCATATGCGTGCATTTTTGTCCCAAGCAGGTGCTGGAACTCGATGAAGAAGGCAAGGTCTGCGCCGCACGTCCTGAAGATTGCATCGGCTGCCGGCTTTGTGAATTGAGATGCCCGGATCTTGCCATCGAGGTGATTGACAGGCAAGCTGCAGAAGGGCAGGGAAATGGCGATGAGTGATGCGGTGAAATTCATTCAGGGAAACGTGGTGTGTGCGGAAGCGGCCCTGTATGCCGGGGTGGGGATGTTTGCCGGATACCCGATCACCCCTTCCACCGAGATTGCAGAGCACATGTCCGTGCACCTGCCCCGGGTCGGCGGAAAATTTCTGCAGATGGAAGACGAGATTTCCTCGCTGTGCGCAGTGATCGGTGCCTCTTTGACCGGGCACAAGACCATGACCGCCACTTCCGGCCCGGGGTTTTCCCTGATGCAGGAGGCCCTGGGATATGCGGTGATGACCGAAATTCCGTGCGTGATTGTCAACGTGATGCGGGGCGGGCCGTCCACCGGGCTCCCCACCCACGTGGGCCAGGGCGATGTGATGCAGGCGCGTTACGGCGCCCACGGCGATCACGCCATTATTGCCGTGACTGCTTCCAATCACGCAGACATTTTCCGGATGACCGTGGAGGCCTTTAACTTTGCCGAAACCTACCGCACCCCGGTCATCCTGCTGCTCGACGAGGTAATCGGCCATTTGCGGGAAAAAATCCGCATTCCGGAGCCGGGCGAAATTCCGCTGGTCGGCCGGCTGCGTACGGCAGTGGAGCACGGGGTGGACTATCACCCGTATTTGCCTCGGGAAGACGGCCGGCTGCCCATGTCGGATTTCGGAGACGTGCACCGCTATAACGTCACGGGCCTGTATCACGACATGTGGGGTTTTCCCACGGAAAAAGCCGAAGTGGTATACGGGCTGATCCGGCATCTTGTGGACAAGATCGATCACAACAGCGAGAAAATGACCCGTTTTCGCAAGTATCACACAAAGGACGCGGAAACGCTTTTTATTTCTTATGGTGCTGCGGCCCGATCCGCTTTGCATTTGGTTGAAAACCGGCGCAAGCGTGGTGAGCGCATCGGCCTGCTGGAGTTAAACACTCTGTGGCCGTTTCCGGCCGATATTGTCCGGGAGGCTTCCAGGGACGTGAATTTCGTGCTGGTGGTGGAAATGAACATGGGACAGATCACCCGCGAGGTCAAGCTTGCCGTGGAAAACCCGCGCAAGGTTTACCTGGCCAACCGGGTGGACGGCGAGCTGATCACGCCCACGGATATCCAGAACATTGTGCGTCTCATTCAGGGTAAAGGAGTCTGAGCCATGCCTGCAAGGGACTATATCCGGGAGCGGTTTTTTCCGCACATGTGGTGTCCGGGATGCGGGCACGGCATCGTGTTAAACGCTCTGTTAAGGGCGGTGGAGGCCCTGGGCCTGGATAAAAAAAATATCGTGATGGTATCGGGCATCGGGTGCTCGGCGCGGATTTCGGGGTATGTGGATTTTCACTCCATGCACACCCTGCACGGCCGGGCGCTGGCATTTGCCACGGGAATTAAGATAAGCAAGCCCAGCTTAAACGTGATCGTGCCCATGGGAGACGGAGATGCCATGGCCATAGGCGGCAACCACTTCATCCACGCGGCGCGGCGCAATATTGAAATGACCGCTATTGTGATGAACAATCGGATCTACGGCATGACCGGGGGACAGTCTTCCCCGCTTTCAGGTTACGGCACCATGGGGACCACCGCGCCGTACGGCAACATTGACCACGGTTTTAACACGGTGGACCTGGCATCTTCTGCAGGCGCCACGTTTGTGGCCCGCACCACCACCTATCACGCGCGCGAACTTGCCGACTTCATCGGCCGGGCCATCTCCCATCCGGGTTTTTCCGTGCTGGAGGTATTAAGCCAGTGCCCCACCCAGTTCGGCAGGCGCAACAAGGCCGGGGACGCCCCGGAAATGCTTGAATCCTACCGGACCGGCACCGCCCGGATCGATTCGAAAAAAAAGCGGGAAAATCCGGATTTGATCGAGCGCGGGATTTTCGTGCAAAGGCAGCTACCGGAATACTGCCGGGAATACGAGCGGATCATATCCAAAGCCCGGGGAGAGTAAGTTCATGGAAAAACGCAGATTTCTGTTTTCCGGTTCCGGCGGGCAGGGGGTGATTACCGCTGCCATTTTGCTGGCAGAGGCTGCCGTGCGCTACGAGGACCTCAATGCGGTCCAGAGCCAGTCCTACGGGGCCGCGGCCAGGGGCGGGGCCGCACGAAGCGACGTGATCATCTGGGACCAGCCCATATATTTTCCAAAGGTCATCCAGCCCAATATCCTGATCTGCCTGACCCAAGAGGCCTTTGACACCTATCAGACCACCATCCGGCCGGGCGGATACCTGGTTACGGATAAGGATCTCGTCAAAAAACCGGCGTTTGTGGATGCCCGGAGGGTGGAGCTGCCGTTTCACCAGAGCGTGATGGACCAGATCGGCAAGCCCGTGGTTTTAAATATCTGCCTGCTGGGCGCCCTTGTCGAACTCACCGGTCTGGTGCGGTTCGAATCGGTCAAGGAATTGATCCGGGAGCGTTTCGATTCCTCATTTCACGAGATCAATCTGCAAGCCCTGGATTTGGGCGCGCAATTGCTCAAAGCGCACAAAAAATAAGAAGCGGGGGAGTGCACCGGCATTACCGAACCGCAGTCCCCCGCTTCTTATCTTGTTTTATTCATTCGAAATTAGAATTTCGGATTTGTCCATTTAGTACCTATAGTGTTCCGGCTTATACGGGCCTTCCTTGGGCACGCCCAGGTACTCGGCCTGCTCATCTGTCAGGCTTGTCAGCTTAACCATGAGCCTGGAAAGATGCAGTCTGGCCACCTCTTCGTCGAGATCCTTGGGCAGCGTGTATACCTGCTTGTCCAGGTCTTCGGCGGCCAGCTTGAGCTGGGCCAGGGTCTGGTTGGTAAAGCTGTTGCTCATCACGAAGCTGGGATGACCTGTGGCGCATCCCAGGTTGACCAGGCGGCCTTCGGCCAGCAGGATAATGGAGCGGCCCGAGTTTAAGTGCCACTGGTCCACCTGCGGTTTGATATTGGTTTTTTCGCAGTTTTTCTCCAGGTAGCTCACCTCGATTTCGTGATCAAAGTGCCCGATGTTGCACACGATGGCCTCGTTTCTCATCTGTTCCATGTGCGCGCCGGTGATCACGTCACAGCAGCCGCTGGCCGTGACGAATATATCGGCAACAGGCGCCATGTCTTCCATGGTGGATACCTCGTATCCTTCCATGGCTGCCTGCAGCGCGCAGATGGGATCGATTTCCGTGACCACGACCCGGGCGCCGAATCCGCGCATGGACTGGGCGCATCCCTTGCCCACGTCTCCGTATCCGCAGATGACGACGATCTTGCCGGCCACCATGGTGTCTGTGGCGCGCTTGATGCCGTCTGCCAGCGAATCCCGGCATCCGTAGATATTGTCGAACTTGGACTTGGTCACCGAGTCGTTGACGTTGACCGCCGGAAAGAGCAGTTCGCCCTTTTTGGCAAGCTGATAGAGGCGGTTGACTCCGGTTGTGGTTTCCTCGGAAACCCCGCGCAGGTTTTCCGCGATCTTGTGCCATTGTTTCGGATCGCGCTGGTAAGAAACCCGGATCCGGTTGATGATGCACTGGTACTCGTATACGTCGTATTCTTTTTCCAGCATCTCCGGGTTGTCTTCGGCCTTGACACCTTCATGGATCATCAGGGTGGCGTCCCCGCCGTCGTCCACGATCATGTCCGGTCCGGTGCCGTCGGGCCAGGTCAGGGCCTGTTCGGTGCACCACCAGTAGTCTTCCAGGCTCTCGCCCTTCCAGGCAAACACGGCTGCCGAGCCGGCCTTGGCAATGGCTGCGGCTGCATGATCCTGGGTGGAGAAGATGTTGCACGAGGCCCAGCGGATATCCGCGCCCAGCTGCTTTAAGGTTTCAATGAGCATGGCGGTCTGGATGGTCATGTGCAGGCTGCCAGTGATCTTAAAGCCCGCCAGGGGCTTGTCCGGTCCGTATTTTTCGCGCACGGCCATCAGGCCCGGCATTTCGTTTTCCGAAAGCGCCATGTCCTTGAATCCGTCTTCTGCCAGGGAAATATCAGCAATCTTGTAGGGCAGGTCGAGATCGCGTTCCGGAACAATGTGTTTTTTCTTTTCATCAGCTTTCATTAACATGTGGTTTTCCTTTCGTTTGCATTTATTTGATGTGAATTGGATCGGTTCGGGTGGCTCGAAAAATGTTGAGCATCAAGCCGTTTGAAAGTTCGTGGGAATCCACCCGGTTAGTTGTAAAACCGTTTTTATCCAGCCATGCCCGTATTGTTTCCGATTTAAAGCCGAGCCATTTGACGCCGTATTCCTTTTTCAGCGTCTCCTGTTCATGCCGGGCAAATTCGGCAAGCACGAAACCTCCGCCCGGTTTTAAAATGCGGGCCACTTCGGCCACCGCGGCCCGGGGTTCGTCCAGGTACTGCAGCACCAGGGAGATCACGGCAAAATCTGCCTCGTTGTCTCCCAGCGGCAGGTGTTCGATTTCTCCCAGTCGGATTTCAACGTTTCCTTCGCCTTTGGTGGAAAAACGTTTTCTGGCCTCTTCAAGCATCCGGGGGGAGCTGTCCACCCCGATGGCTTTGTCCGCATGATTTTTCATGACATCGAGCAGTTCGCCGGTGCCGCATCCCAGGTCCACGGCGATCTCGTAGCGGCCGACCTCCCGGAATATGGCCTGTTTCAGGTCAAACGGGCCGATGATCTCCTGTTTTAAGAGGTCCCAGCTTGCGGCGATATGGTCGAAAAAGCGCATTGAACCCCGGGAGCGCGCTTCGATGATCTGCCGGGCGCGTGCGAGATCATTTTCCAGCATGGGATCGTTTTCAAACAGGTAGCGCACGGCATTGACAAAGGTGCGTCCCGGCCCGCTTTCCGCGGCAGAGTAGAACCCCCACACGCCTTCTTTGACAGTCCGTACCATGCCGGAATCGGCCAGGATTTTTAAGTGCCGGGAGATCCGGGATTGTCCCATCTCAAGGATGCTCACCAGCTCTCCCACCTTCAGCTCATGTTGAAGCAGGATGTTGACAAGGCGGATACGGGTTTCATCCGCGAGTGCCTTAAAGTATGTCAGGCTATCCATATTGTTAAATCAATTTATCTTGATGTTTAGATTTAATTATAATGAAGTTTTTATATGTGTCAAGGAAAAATTTTTTCCGCCGTCCGGAAAGCGCTTTTCGCTGTCAAAATCGGTATCGGGATCATAAGAAAAAATCCGAATCCGACAACGAATTGGCGGGTAATTGCTGTTGTTTTTTAATTTCGTTGTGCCCTGCAAAAAAACATCGGGCTTCAAGGCTTTCCGCAGGGCGGGATGGCGGGGAATTTTGCGCATCTGCCGTCCGCTGTCGCGCCCGATGCATCTGCGCAAACCACCCCGCCGTCCCGCCCTGGATCAACCCCCCCGACAGATTGCCCGGTGAAATCCCCGGGATCCAGAGAAAAACAGTTCTGCCTGCAAGGGGTTTTAAACGCCGGTTTTTTTACAGGAACTTCGAGGCCTTGAGTTTCAGTCCCTTGCCGGGCAGGGTCATGAGGGTGGAGGTGCCGTGGGCGGCCAGGTCGTTGCTTTCGTCATAAACACTGGCCTCGGCATAGCTGAGGGTCTTGCCCGGCCGCAGGGCCCGGCCCGTTGCGATGAGGCGGTCTTTGGTGACCGGTTTCAGGTAATTGAGTTTCAAATCGACATTGACCAGCCCGGCATCTTCGGGCAGGCGCATGAATGCGGCCCAGAACGTTGCCGTATCAATCAGGGTTGCAAGCACTCCGCCGTGCACGTTGCCGTAAGGCTGGAGGTGGCAGCGGTCCGTGTCCAGGGTCACCTCCGCGGTGTCCGTGTCAACGGATATCAGGCGCATGGCCATATGTTCGGGAAAGGGGCTGTTTGATACCAGTTCGAGCAATTCGTTTATGTATTCCGGGTTCGGCTGCAGCATGGACGTTTCCTTTTTCATGATTGAAAGTGTTTCTATTAATGGATAAAATTACACCAATCAGATTTATCCCGCAAGTGACAGAATCCTGCAATACAAGAACAGGATGGCGGCAATGGATCGATTGGATCGCGGGTTTTTTGACCGGCCCGCAGACATTAGGGAATTACTTCTTGGGATAAATGCAGCTCTCTGTACCCGGCTGCCTGATGTGAAAGCAGAAGTTGGATTTTCATGAAATTTTTGGTAGACTTATGTATTTATAACTCGGAAGCCATGGAGATGCGATCATGCTTGAAAGCCTGGACCCAGTTTTTCTGGCGCGCGTACAGTTTGCATTTACGATTTCGTTTCATATCCTCTTTCCCGCCTTTACCATCGGGCTGGCCAGTTGGCTGGCGGTACTGGAATGGCGATGGCTGAGAACCGGCAAACAGGTTTATGTCGATGTCTACCGGATGTGGGTCAAGATTTTTGCCGTGACCTTCGGCATGGGCGTGGTTTCCGGCGTGGTGCTTTCGTTTCAGTTCGGCACCAACTGGTCGGTTTTTTCCGATGCCGGCGGAAACGTGATCGGTCCGCTGCTGGGATACGAGGTGCTCACCGCGTTTTTCCTGGAGGCCTCGTTTCTGGGGATCATGCTTTTCGGGTGGAACCGGGTAAGCCCCCGGGTGCATTTTGCCGCCACCGTGATCGTGGCAGCCGGCACGCTGGTATCGGCCTTCTGGATCCTGTCTGCCAACAGCTGGATGCAGACCCCTGCCGGATTCCGGGTGGGCGCTGAGGGGCTTTTGTATCCCACGGACTGGCTGGCGGTGATTTTTAATCCCTCTTTTCCCTACCGGTTTATTCACATGGTTACCGCCGCCTACCTGACCACCGCCTTTACCGTGGCCGGTATCGGCTCATTTTACTTGTGGCGGGGCCGGCACGCGGCCCAGGCCCGGGTGATGCTGGGCATGGCCATGATCATGGCGATTTTTGTGGCTCCCCTGCAACTGGTACTCGGAGATATGCACGGATTGAACACATTTGAATATCAGCCTGCCAAGGTTGCCGCCATGGAAGGACTCTGGGAGACCACAAACGGCGCGCCGCTGCTGCTGTTTGGATGGCCGGACCAGGATGCCGAGATGACCCGGTACGCCGTGGAGGTCCCGAAACTCTCCAGCCTGATTCTCACCCATGACCTTGACGGGCAGGTCAGGGGGTTGAAGGCCTGGCCGGCGGATGAAAGGCCCCCTGCGGCGGTGGTGTTCTGGACCTTCCGCATCATGGTGGGCCTGGGCCTGTTGATGATTGCCACCGGCGTGGCCGCAATCGTGCTGTATTTTAAAAAGCGGTTGTTTGATACGCGCTGGTTTCAGTATTGGTGCATGGCCCTGACGCCTTCCGGGTTTGTCGCGGTCCTGGCCGGATGGTTTGTCACGGAAGTCGGCCGTCAGCCTTGGATCGTGCAGGGTGTGCTGCGCACGGAAGACGCGGTTTCTCCTGTGGCGGGAACCTCGGTGGCCTTGTCGCTGGCCGCCTTTATCCTTGTATATCTCTTCGTGTTCGGTGCAGGCAGTTATTACATCCTGCATCTGATCGGCAAGGGCCCGGAAGACGGGGAGTCTGCCTATGGCGCCCACGGCATGGAGCAGCCGCCGCTGGTTACAGATGTTAGCGCCTAAACTGAGCGTTTCAGATTTTTAAAAACAGTATTTTGTTAAGGATTATAAT
>CAZTHW010000076.1:0-10391 GCA_964613595.1 uncultured Desulfobacteraceae bacterium
ACCATGGACGGCCCTGTACAAGCCGAAGATCGGCTTGCGGAAATTGCGCGCGAAAAAGATCAGTGGGCACAGGAACTGGATTCCTGGTCCACGGTTTCGCAGATGCCCATGCACCCGCGCGCGTTTTTAAAAGCCCTGGCCGCAGCCATGCCGGATGGAGCCATTGTTTCCACGGACATCGGCAATACCTCATCCATGTGCAACGCGTATTTCACGTTTAACGACATTCGGCAGCATATTGCCGCGCTGAGCTGGGGCAACTGCGGATTTGCCTATGGCGCGGCAATGGGGGCCAAGATCGGCCGGCCGGACAAGCCGGTGTTTGCATTCCAGGGCGACGGCGCCTGGGGCATTTCAGGTCTTGCCGAAGTCATGACCGCGGTCAGGGAAAACATCCCGGTGATCGCGGTGGTGGCAAACAATTTTGAATGGGGAGCGGAAAAGAAAAACCAGATCGATTATTATGATGACCGGTTTGTGGGGACCAACCTGCGCGAAAATCCGGATTTCGCCCAGATTGCCCGGGATATGGGCGCGACCGCATACACGGTGGAAAGCCCGGAGGACGTCGCCCAGGCGGTGGCCGAGGCCGTGGCCGCGGAAAAACCCTGTGTGATCAATGCAAAAATTCAGGGCGGGGAAAAGGTGCTTGCTGAACCCTTTCGCAGGGACGCCCTGAAACCGCCGGTGCGCTATCTTTCCAGGTACAGCCATTTAAACGCAAAATAGCGTTTTCAGTCTGGAAATAAAAAGGATTTCATGACTGTCTATGCCCCGCGGGATTTGCGGTCTCCCGGGGCCCTTTTGCCTTCTTATCCTTTAAAGAGCATCAGCAGGCCCAGCAGACCCAGCAGCCAAAGCACCACGTTTCTGTAATGCGCGTCATTGATCCGCCCGTAAAAAAGGCTTCCGGCCAGTACCCCGAGCACCAACGGGGCTGCGCACCAGCCGAAAAGCACCAGGGTCCGGACGGTGAAAAAACCGTTTAGCAGGAAAAAAACCAGCACGCCCAGGCCGTTTAACATGAAAAAAGCCACCAGGGTGGCCTTGATCTCCGACTTGGTCCAGGGCTGAAGCGATGTGTAAATGACCACGGGCGGCCCCGATGTGCCGATGCTGCCGGCCAGGCATCCGGCGGCAAATCCCGCCACAGCCGCCCAGAACCTTCCCAGCGCCTGTTTTGGACGAAATCGGAGCCATGTATTTGCCGTGGTGATAATCAAGACGATGCCAACCAGGATTTCCAGCGGCCGCTGGGAGACTGACTTGTGGATGTAGACACCCACCGGAATGCCCGGCAAAGAGGCGATTACAAGCGGCAGCCACTTTCGGGGCGAAAAATGCCGGGACAGTTGATAGATCAAAATCAGATTGATCACCATGCCAAAAAGCACGATCAGGGGCACGGCGGTCTTGATGCCGATAAACATCGCCATCAGGGGAAGGGCCACCAGCATGACGCCGAATCCGGTCAGGCCCTGCACGAATCCGCCGATAAAGGAGATGATCTGGAGGTATACAATTTCCGGTAAAATTTCGGATAGTTCCTTTCTGTCCAGGTGAAATGTATTTATTTTAACGGATTTTGTCGGGCTTGTCTATTGACGAGTTATCAAAAATAAAATAATAATCATTTTTAGAATGCCATTCTAATAAACATTTTAAAAGGAGTTTTCCCATGTCATCTGATTCCGGGTCATCTGTTTCCGGCGGACAACTTGTGGCTGAAGCCCTGCTTGAAAAAAACGTGGAATATATTTTCACCTTAAGCGGCGGGCACATCACGCCCATTTACCAGTACCTTGAAAATTCGGGCATCAACCTTTTTGACACGCGCCATGAACAGGCCGCGGCCTTCATGGCCGAGGCCTGGGGGAAAATGACCCGCACCCCGGGGGTGGCCATGGTCACGGCCGGTCCGGGGTTTACCAACTGCCTGACCGGCATTGCCAGCAGCTTTTTCTCCAATACCCCGCTGGTGCTCATTGCCGGGTGCGTGGGCCTGGATAACAAAGAAAGGCTGGATCTTCAGGACATGCCCCAGGAAGCGGTGATATCCCCCATGGTGAAAAAAACACTGGTCTGCCACAAGCCCGAACGCGTGTGGGAATACGTGGACATGGCCTTCCGCACCGCTACGGCCGGGCGCCCCGGTCCGGTTTACCTCGAATTTCCGGTGGACGTGCTAAACACCCGAGTGGACCGGAGCGCGGTCAGGACCCCGGATACCAGGCCCGCCTCCCGGCCGGCAGACCATGAAGGCGCCCGTTCCATGCTGGAAATGCTCAATCAGGCGGAAAAACCCGTGGTGATTGCCGGCAGCGGGGTCTGGCAGTCCGGTGCGGAAGAAGAACTCACGGCCTTTATTAAAAACACCGGCATCCCGGTATTTACATCATTATCCGGCCGGGGCACGGTGGCAGACGACCATCCCCTGTGCTTTGAAGGCGCCCTGGCAATACGGCCCGGGGCGGCTTTTGCCGCATACCTGGAAACCGACCTGGTGATTGTGCTCGGCACCCGCATTTCTCTGTTTTACATGTTCGGCGAGGTATTTAATCCGGCGGCAAAAATCGTGCAGGTGGATATTCAGGCAGAAGAAATCGGCAGAAACCGGCAGGTGGACCTGCCGGTGGTCAGCGATATAAAAGCCTACCTGGCTGCATGCAATCGGATTGTTGCGGACGACCAATCTTTCGGGAACATGGAAGATCGGTTCTCCGGCTGGATCGAAAAACTCCGGGCCGCGGACAAGGACGGCAAGGACCCGGCGGAAAAAGACTGGACCAGTGATCACATCCCGATTCACCCCCTGCGCCTGGCAAGGGAGGTTGATGCCTTCATGGACCGCAGGGATGATATCGTGGTGGCAGACGGCGGGGACACCACAACCTGGATGGGTATGACGAGGCGCATCAACACCCCGGGGCGCTACCTGGACTACGGGATTTACGGATCCCTGGCAGTGGGGCTGCCCTATGCCAATGCGGCAAAACTGAAATATCCGGAAAGCCGGGTCCTGCTGGTTTCCGGCGACGGCAGCATCGGATTTAATTTCATGGAATTTGAAAACGCCATCCGAAAAAACATGCCCATTGTCGCGGTGATTGCAAATGATCTGGGCTGGGGCATGATCCGTCACAGCCAGGAAATTCGCATCGGTCACGCCATTGCGGCCGGAACCTGGATCGGGCGGGTGGATTATCACAAAATGGTGGAAGCCATCGGCGGCAAGGGGTTCTTCGTGGAAGATCCTGCAGATATCCGCCCCGCACTGGAAGCGGCCTTTGCCTCGGGCAAGGTCTGCTGTATCAACGTGATGACAGATCCTACCACGGTGAGCCCGGGCAGCATGGCTCTGGCCAATGTGGGGGCATATAAGGCATAAAATCAGGGGAGGGGTATTATGGATCCCGCCGCAATCGACCAGGTTCGGCTTAATTTCAGTCCCCAGGGACTCATGGTGATCAATGCTGCCATCGGCCTGATGATGCTGGGAGTTTCCCTTGATCTCAAGCTTGACGATTTCAAACGGATTCTGGTGGCCCCGCGGGCGCCATGCATCGGGCTGGCTGCCCAGTTTATCCTGCTTCCCGCATTTACTTTCCTTTTGACACTGATATTGCGGCCCGTTCCGTCCATGGCACTGGGTATGATCCTGGTAGCCTCCTGTCCCGGGGGGAATCTGTCCAACATCATGACTTACCTGGCCAAGGGCAACTGCGCGGTGTCCATCACCATGACCGCGATTTCCACCATGGCCGCGATTTTCATGACACCGCTGAACCTGTCCCTGTGGGGCGGCCTGAATCCGGATACAGCGGAAATCCTCAGATCGGTCAGCTTAAGCCCCATGGACGTGTTTGTCACGGTTTTCGTGATTCTGGGCATTCCTTTGATTCTGGGCCAGATCCTGACCCGGATCTTTCCTGGCCTGGCCGATCGGGTTCGCCGGCCGTTTAAAATATTTGCCCTGGTGTTTTTCATCCTGATCGTGTGCGGCGCGCTTGCGGCAAACTGGCAGTATTTTCTGGGATATGTGGGCATGGTGATTTTCGGAGTGTTTGTTCACAATGCCCTGGCTCTGAACCTGGGTTACTGGAGCGGACGGCTGTCAGGGCTGAAAGAAGCCGACTCCCGTGCGGTGTGCATTGAAGTGGGAATCCAGAATTCCGCCCTGGGGCTGGTGCTGGTATTTAATTTTTTTGAAGGTCTCGGCGGCATGGCCATCCTGGTGGCCTGGTGGGGTCTGTGGCACATCGTTGCCGGCCTGGTCACGGCTTTTATTTTTACCCGGATGCCGCTGCCCCCGGATTCAGAAGCCACGGACCCGGATGCTTGCAGAAGATTTTGAAAGTTTAAAAATAGGGGCGAACCTGTGTGTTCGCCCTTTGCTTTTTTTGTAAAACAATAAGGAGCGGGTTTTGAGAAAACGCGGGTTTGCGGATAAAGTGGTGGTCGTCACAGGCGGAGCCAGCGGCATCGGGCTGGCAACTGCCAGGCGGTTTGCAGAAGCCGGGGCGCACCTGGCCCTGCTGGATATGGATGAAGACTTGCTGGCCAGATGCGAAACAGAATTTCAAGCGGCTGGAAGGACGGTGATGACTGCTGCTTGTGACGTGACGCGCAAATCAGACTGCGATGCTGCCATTGATGCGGTTATCCGGCGCATGGGGGGGGTTGACGTTCTGTTTAACAATGCAGGCATTACCCAGCGAAGCCGGTTCGTGAATACCCGCGCAGAGGTCTACCAAAAGGTCATGGATGTGAATTTCTTCGGGGCGCTTTACTGCACAAAGGCTGCCATTGAGAGCATTATTGCGCGCCGCGGTATGATAATTGTCAATGAAAGCATTGCCGGCGTGACCCCCCTGGTGGGCCGGACCGGCTACAGCGCCAGCAAGCATGCCCTGCACGGCCTTTTTACCTCGCTTCGGGCCGAAGTGCGTGGCCAGGGTGTGCATGTCATGATCGTTTGTCCGGGATTTATCCGGACCAATCTGCAGGACCGTGCACTGGGGGGCAACGGGCAGGTCACAGACCGGCCCCAGAGTTTTGTGGGAAAGCAGGACAGCCCGGAAAGCGCGGCAGCAACGATTTTTCACGGTGCTGTCAGGCAACGGGATCTGCTGGTGTTAACCGCCGTGGGAAAGCTCGGCTACTGGATCAGCCGCCTTTTTCCGGGTTTTTATGAACGCCGGATGATCCGGCGGTTTCAATCCGAGTTGGTCTGAGCCGTTCAGGAGGGCAGATGCAGGTACTGGTGATCAACAGCGGCAGTTCTTCGGTGAAGTACAAGATTTTTTCCATGCCCGAAGAAGCGCTTCTGGCCGCCGGCCGGGTGGAAAATATCGGTATTGGAAACAGCGGTTCCAAGGCGGTGTTAATTCAGAATCATCCGGATTTGGCGCAATTCCGGGAGGAGTTCCATTGCACGGATCATGCAGACGCCGTATCGCGGATCCTTGCGTTTCTTAACACAGCGGTCTCGGGTTTGCCGGGCGGGATCGCGGAAGTCGGAATTGTCGGGCACCGGGTGGTACACGGCGGGACCCGGTTTTCAAAACCGGTGATCATCAGCGACGATGTTCTGGCCGGACTGGAACAACTCACCGGGCTTGCGCCGCTGCATATCCCGCTGAACGTTGCGTGCATCACGGCCTGCATGGAGATTCTCCCGGAAACACCAATGGCTGCCTGTTTTGATACGGCCTTTTTTCATGACCTGCCACACCAGTCACGGTTTTATCCCGTGCCCATGGAGTGGTATGATAAATACGGCATCCGCCGCTATGGGTTTCACGGCATATCCTATGAATACGTAACTGCAGAGGCGGCAGATCAGTTGGGGCAGCCCCCGGATCGGCTAAAAATTATTGCCGCGCACCTGGGAAACGGCAGCAGCATCATGGCTTTTGACCGCGGGCGCGTGCTGGATACGAGCATGGGATTTACGCCCCTGGAAGGGCTGATGATGGGAACACGGTCCGGGGATTTTGATCCGGCGGTTTTTCCCTATATCATGGAAAAAACCAACATGTCGGTCGAGCGCATCCTGGATACCTTAAATACCCGCAGCGGTCTGCTGGGCATCAGCGGCGTGAGCCGGGATATGCGGGAAATCGAAGCGCAAATGGATGCGGGAAATCCGCGGGCCCGGCTTGCCTTTGACATGTTTGTGCATATCCTGCGCAAGTATCTCGGCGCCTATTTCTTTTCCCTGGCCGGCGCAGATGCAGTTGTGTTTACCGGGGGCATCGGGGAAAACGCTTCTCGGGTGCGCGAAGCGGTGTTTGCCCCGCTGGGGGACCTGGGCTTGCTGCTGGATCCGGATAAAAACCGCGCCGTGACCGGCGGTCAGGCGGGCTGGATCCACGCCGATGCCAGCCGGACAAAGGTGCTGGTGATTCCGGCAGAAGAGGAGCGCATGATTGCGCGATCGGCTTTTCAGGTGGCTTTGCAGGACACGTTCGGGTGACTCGGCCTTTGTGTCAAAAAAAGCCGCCCGGGACATCTTTGCCCCGGGCGGCAGATTATGTACCTGACCATACTTCGGTTTGTCAGGAGGAAACCTTGCTGCGGATTTCCTTTTTATTGATTTTGCCCACGCTGGTCTTGGGGATTTCATCCACGATCTGCACCCGGTTGGGCACGCCGTATTTGGGGATCTCGCCTGCGTCCACGAACTTCATGAAAAAGTCCTTGAATTCGTCCTCGCTGACCTTGTCCTTGTAATCGCCCTTGAGCACCACCATGACCATGGGGCGTTCCCCCCATTTTTCGTCCGGCACCCCGATGGCCGCAGCCTCGCTGACAGCCTCGTGCTGGCTGATGATATCCTCCAGGGTCAGCGAGGAGATCCATTCGCCGCCGCTCTTGATGACGTCCTTGAGCCGGTCGGTTATCTGAAGGTATCCTTCCGTGTCCACGAACCCGATATCCCCGGTATGCAGCCAGCCGCCCCGCCACAGTTCCTCGCTTTTTTCCGGATCCTTGATATAGCCCTGGGTCAGCCATGGGCAACGCACCACCACTTCCCCGGTGCTCTGGCCGTCATGCGGCAGCGGGTTTCCTTCCGGGTCCCAGATCTGCAGGTATACAAAAGGAACCGGCCGCCCGGTGCGGCAGCGCATTTTGATCTGCTCCTCCTGGCTCCATTCCAGCATGTGCGGCTTGAGATTGGCTGCGGTTAAAAGCGGGCAGGTTTCGGACATGCCGTATGCCGCCCAGATGTTGATCCCAAGTTTCAGGGCTTCCTTGCACAGTCCGCGCGGAAGTGCGGCTCCGCCGATGATCACTTTCCAGCCGGTCAGGTTGAATTGTTTGATGGCCGGGCTGGAAACCAGCATGTGCATGATGGTGGGCACGCAGTGGGAAATGGTTACCTTTTCGCCCACGATCAGCTTGAGCAGCATCTCGGGCTCGTATTTGCCGGGATAGACCTGCTTGGCGCCCAGCAGGGTCATTACGTAGGGCACCCCCCAGGCATGCACGTGAAACATGGGTGTCATGGGCATGTAAACGTCCCTGGAGGAGATCTGGGCATGGGAGTCATAGGCGGACATGCTTGCCAGCATGCCGTAGGTGTGCATGACCAGCTGGCGATGACTGAAGAAAACACCCTTGGGCAGTCCGGTGGTGCCGGTGGTATAAAATGTGGTGGCCATGGTGTTCTCATCAAGGTCCGGAAACTCGTATTCCGTGGAGGCCTTTTTCATCAGGGCATCGCACTCACCTTCCAGGGAAAGCGAGGTTTCCGGGGTATTGCCGGTATCGCTGAGCAGAATGATCTTCTTGACGGTTTCAAACTTGTCCTTGACCGCTTCGAGCATGGGCAGAAATTCTTCGTTGACCAGTATCACGTCGTCTTCTGCATGGTTGATGGTGTAGATCAGCTGCTCGGCAGACAAGCGGATGTTGATGGTATGCAGTACCGCGCCCATCATGGGAACAGCGAAAAAACATTCCAGGTAGTGGGTGCTGTCCCAGTCCATCACGGCCACTGTGCTTCCCGGGCCGACGCCCATGGCGGAGAGCATGTTGGCCATCTGGTGAATCCTTCGATTTAAATCCCGATAGGTATAGCGCTGCTGGTCCCGGTAAATGATTTCCTGGTCCGGGGAATAGATCAGCGGGGTTTCGAGGATGTGCTTGATCAGCAGCTGGTAGTTATAGGCCGAGGGGGTTGGTTCGATTTTCCGAAACGTCATGCCTGCCTCCTTTGTTGGTAAAAGCGTTATCCGAGAAATGAAACAAAAGGGTTGCCAATACTTATAAATGGATTTTACACTAAAATAGTTGCGTGCGTAAAGGTAAACTTTTGAACGGATTGGAAACAATGTATAAGCTATTAGTATTATGTAATATTAAATGAACAGCGTGTAAACCGCAAATAATGTTTCAGGAGGGATTATGCCCGAGTTTCCGGCAACCGTTTATAACGATCAGACAGCTTCTCAGAAAGGCGACGTGCAGGTCGGCCAATATTCCAGTCTCTGGCCCGGATCCTCCATCCGGGGCGATTTTTCGCCCATCCGCATCGGAAAAGGCTCCAGCATCCAGGACTGCTGCGTGCTGCACTCAACTCCCGTCGACGAAGTCCGGGTGGGCGATTTCGTGACCGTGGGCCATGGGGCCGTGCTTCACGGGTGCACTGTGGAGGACAACTGCATGATCGGCATGAACGCCACGGTCCTGGACAAGTCGGTCATCGGAAAAGGAAGCGTGGTGGCCGCCGGAGCGGTGGTCAAAGAGGGCACCCGGGTGCCTGCCGGGTCCTTTGTTTCAGGGGTGCCCGCACAGATCCGGGAAGGACGGCAGGGCCAGGAAGATCGCATCAGGGCCGGGGCCATGGCCTATATCGCCCTGGCGCAGAATTATCTGGAGGGCCGGCAGACCATCGACCCGGAGACGCTGGGCGAAAAGATGGATGAAATCCGGAAATTGCTGGACGAAGGTTAAACGTTTGACAGCACAGGAGAGGCAAGTATGGGGCTCAGGGATTACACGGTCTATGATTTTATCCGCCGCAATGCCGCATTGTACCCGGACCGGGAATGTCTTGTTTTCGGCAGCACCAGGCTGACTCACGGGCAGTTTATGTGTGCCGGCCCCGGGGGAAATCGTGGAAGCCGCGGAATTGATCGAATACGTGGCCGCGCGGATCGCCCGTTACAAAAAGCCCCGGTTTGTCGAGTTCGCCAATGCCCTGCCCAAAACAGCAAAAGGCGAAATCGACCGCGAACAGGTCAAAAAGGATCACGGCGGCCGCTACTGACGCCCGGCGGGCGCAAAAGTTTTTTAGTCATTGCATATCCGCCCTCTCAGCCGCTATAATCCGGTTATATCCATTTGTAACCTGTCACCTGGTAGTATCCCGAGGGCATCGCAGAAATTCAGGTCCTTTCGGGTTTGAAATTAAAGTTTGCCGGAGATGCAACGATATGACCGCCAAGCCTTCCTATGAGACCCTGGAACAAAGAATAAAAGCACTGGAACAGCAACTTTCCGGGTGCAAACAGGCCGAGGCGGCGATCCGGCATTCGGAGAACCGCTATCGCCTGGTGCTCGAAGCCGCAGGAGACCTGATTTTCTCCGTGTATGAAAGCGGCAATTTTGTCTATATGTCTCCGAACTGCGAAACCATTCTGGGTTATCCCCGGGAAGTATTTGAGGGGAACCACTTTGAATCGTTTGTTTATCCGGATGATGTAAGCGGCATTGTTGCCGCCATAGTCGAGATTTTCCAGCAATTCCAACAGTCCCGGGGATCCGAAGTTCATCGTTTAACCGTGGAATTTCGGGCAAAGACCAGCTCCGGGGCGTGGAAATGGCTGTCTGCCAGCAATGCGGTGGTGGAAGATAAAAACGGCTTTCTGGAACTGGTCTGCATCGCCAGAAACATTACGGAAAAAAGGAGGCGGAAAAAAACTCCTGGAAAGCGAGCAGCGATACCGGTTGTTGGTCGAGGCCTCCAATGATCTGATATGGACCTTTGATCTCAGGACAATGACCTTTTCGTATTGTTCACAATCAATCGAGCGACTTCTGGGATATGCCCCGGAGGAGGCAATCGGCGCCCGGCTGGATGATATTTTTTTCCCGGAGGGGAAAAAACACGTGTCGGCGGTTTTTGGCAGCGTGATCACCGGCAAGAGTGATACGGACCGGGTTTTTATCGCCGTGGAGCATCGCAGAAAGGACAACGGTGTGGTCTGGTTAGCCCTGCCGCGTGAGTACGGCCTGGACAAGTTCGCGCACCTGGGGATCGTCTTCTGCCAGCAGCAGGGTTTCCGAGCTCGCCTTTTGATACCCCTCGGCGGCAAAGAGCCGTTCCGCTGCCGCCAGTATGGTCTGGTAGCGCTGCTCGCGTTCCCGCTGCCTGCGCCGGG
>CAZTHW010000077.1:0-10224 GCA_964613595.1 uncultured Desulfobacteraceae bacterium
TACTGCGTCAGATGCAGCCTCGCATAGTCCACTATAGCTCGTCTGCATCTTCCTTATATCCACGCCAAGCTTGAAAATCGCTCTCTATAGGTAAAAGACGACTACGATCCACTTTTATCTTCCATAATCGCCACTGCCCGGACCGGGGCGGCAGAACCCCCTGTGATCTTCAGGGGGAAAACCGCCACCTTGAAGCCGTGGGGCGGCAGGGATTTTAAGTTGGTGAGCTGCTCCATGTGCAGGTATTCCTCCCGGGTGCCCACCCTGTGGGCCTCCCAGAAGACTTTCGGGTTTCGCTGCCGTTTGGCTTCGGAAATCTGCCATGGCAGGGGCAGATCCCATCCCCATTGATCAATTCCCATGACACGAACCCCCCGCTCTATTAGCCATCGGGTGGCCTCTGCGCTCATACCGGTGCCGCGTTTAAAGTAATCCGGGGTCCCCATGAGCTTGTCCCGATCCGTGCGGATCAAAACAATGGTGCCGCGCCGGATACTGGACCCGGTTTTTTCCACTGCCTGTTCCAGATCCCCGGCCATGATCGGCTCGAAATCCGGCTTATGGGCCATATTGATCATCACTCCCTCGCCGTAGCACCAGTCCAGGGGGACCTGGTCAATGGTACGGGCCGGCTGCCCGCCGGTTTCCGGCCCGTAATGCCAGGGCGCGTCAATGTGGGTGGTGGAATGCACGCCCATGTGCTTGATGGTATCATCGGCCCACCCCCGGAAACCTTTGGGAAACATCCGAAAGGGCAGCCCCAGCAGGCGCACCATCCATCCGCCTTTCCGGTGCGGCTTGTGTTTGATCTTGATCCGCATAAACCCGGGATCTCCTGGATTATACCGAATGGACCTGGAAAGATCGATAATGGTGGTCATATGTTTTCCTTTCTTTCCGGCCGGTTTGTTTGGGCCGTGATCGGATTGGTCAGGGTGCCGATGTGGTCAAGCTTCAGGGTTATGGTATCTCCGGGTTTCAGCCATCTGCCGTTTTCCATGGCACACCCGCCCGGCCCTTTAAGTTATCCAGGTGCGGCAGGACCTCGTCGGCACTGACAACCGTCTGTGAAATGGCATTGGCAAAATGCTTTGCCTTGACCGGGCGCGCAATCACGGCGCCGATTTCCAGTTCGTAGTCCAAGGCCCGGCTGTATGACGGAAACACCACCTGATGCCCTTCCGAGACAAAGTTCAAATGGTTGCCCATGTAGTAAACCGGATTTTCATGACGGATCCCTTTCGGTTTTACATTTATTCATAATTCATACTATAACGATATCAGATTTGACGCGGATTGTCATTGCCTGTATAAAATGAAAAGCAAATCC
Organism: uncultured Desulfobacteraceae bacterium; assembly: GCA_964613595.1. Taxonomy (GTDB): domain Bacteria; phylum Desulfobacterota; class Desulfobacteria; order Desulfobacterales; family Desulfosalsimonadaceae; genus Desulfosalsimonas. Next base: position 1,331 of record CAZTHW010000077.1, read on the forward strand.
AGAGCAATGCGGAACTCTAAGTCTTTGGATGCATGTATTTGCCGACTTCCCGGGAATGTGGCCGGGTGGCGGAACGGCGGGAAGCACGGATCTTTTTTTGCAGGGCCAACGGATATAGCAGAAGCGCCAAAGACAAATCAAAGCCTGGTTATCGTGGTCGTGATCGGTTTTTTTCGATTTCGATACCGATCCCGATTTCGAAGATAAGGGGAAAAAGAAAGAACATATGAAAGCCGTGTGGTTTGAAAACCGGAAAATTACCCTTACAGCGGTGCCGGTTCCGGAACCCGGGGAAAACGAAGCGCTGGTAAAGATTTTACTGGCGGGCATCTGCACCACGGACACGGAGATATATCAGGGATACGCCGAATTTTCGGGAATTGCGGGACACGAATTTGTCGGGCAGGTATGGCAGGCACCGGCCGATTCAGGCCTGGTCGGAAAACGCGTGGTGGCGGACATCAACTGCGGGTGCGGAAAATGCGACTGGTGTTTATGCGGGGATCCCCGGCACTGCGAAACCCGCACGGTCCTGGGCATCCGGGGAAAAAACGGTGCGTTTGCCGAGTATATCGCGGTGCCCGTACAAAACCTGCACGTGGTGCCCGACACCGTGGACACGCTGCGGGCCGTTTTTGCAGAACCCCTTGCCGCAGCCATGGAGATCACCCAGCAGGTGCATATCACCAACAGCATGCGTATCCTGGTGCTCGGGGACGGAAAGCTGGGCCTGCTGTGCGCACTGGGTCTGAAACACTTCAGCAGCAGGGTGATGCTTGCGGGCCGGCATGCTGAAAAACTGGCCATCGCCGAAAATCAGGGCATTGACACCCTGCAGACAGCAGAATACGGCATCCGGCAAGCCGCATTCCGCCGATCTGGACGTTTCGATATGGTCGTGGAGGCCACGGGCAGCCCGACGGGCATCCGGGAAACCCTGGAACTGGTACGCCCCGAGGGAACCATTATCCTCAAGACCACCAGCCACAAACCTTCTGAAATCGATCTGTCAGCCGTAGCGGTCAACGAGATCCATCTGCTGGGTTCCCGGTGCGGCGACATTGATCTGGCCCTGGGGTTTCTGGCAAACAACCGGATCGATGTCCTGCCGCTTGCCGAAAAAATCTATCCGCTTTCCCGGTTTACCGAGGCGTTCGCCCATGCCGCGGCAAGGGGCAGCCTGAAGGTGCTCATCGATCCGACGCAATCCGGTGAATCCGCGTCATTCTCAGTCAAATAACTTTTGAAAGGCATTTTCAAGCACCTTCTCCTTGACCTGATCCTGAAGCCGGGCGCGGTTGAGGGAAAACCGGGGCCCGGACAAATCGCCGGATACCTGAACCGGAACCTGCGTCCAACCCTGCTTGTCCGCCAGCAGTCGGGCAATCGGGCTGTCCTGCGGCAGCCGGGTGGACAGGTCCGGGGCCAGCCTGAGGTTCAAATTCAGCCCCAGGGAACCGTCCAGTCCGATGGTGCCGGAAGGCTTCATTTTCACGTCTTTGCTGTCATAATCCCCGTTGATCACGATTTTTCCGGATTCAATGCGAAAATTTCCCTTGAATACATCAAAATCAAGGGTGTTCAGGCTGCGGACCCCCAGCGTGTCTGCAAGACCGCCGGCCAGGGCCGGAATGTCGATTCTGCCCTCGGAAATCCGGAAGTCTGTCTGACCGTTCAGATTTTTCCGGATATCTGCTATGCTGATCCCCCTGCCCCGGATCCGTGCCTGGATATCCGCGCTGCCCGAAAACATGCCCGCGGCCTTCCGGTAAAAAGCCGAGGCCACCGGCCCGGACTGAATACCGGCAAGATCGAGGTTGACGTCATAGTCCAGGCCTTTTTTGGCCAGGTCCACACGGGCGTCGCCCGTTGCCTGTCCCTGGGCGAGTTTTGCCGACATCCGGTCCACGGTCAGCAGGTTGTCGGCAAGCGTGTAGTGAATCAGCAGATCCGTTATCGGCAGGTCCCTGTAGCGGGCCCGGTCCGCCTCGATCCGGCCGTCGACCCGCAGGGGCAGATCAAACGGCCCAACCCCGTGTGCGGCAGGCGTTTTTTTCCGGTCGCCGGCCTTATCCGCCCCCTTATCCTTGTCCTGCCCTGCTGCTGCAATCAGTGCATCCAGGTCCAGGTGTCGGGCATGTGCGCGATGGGTAATCTGCACGGGTGCGGAAAAAAATTCCGTCACCTCCATATCCACGGACAAGGTATCCTTGCCGAGTTCTACCTGCAAGTCGTTTGCGAAAATCTTTTCAGCAGAGAGATTCACGGTTCCGCTGGCACTGGGCCGAAGCGCATCGACACCGGCCTGCACCCGATCGAGCCGGACTTTGCCGGTTTTGAGCAGGGCTTTGGGCTGATCTGCCGGTCCGGCAATCTTCAGATCTGCGGCCACGGTACCTGCCGGATCCATGCGGGCAAGCTCGGAGACCAGGTTTTCCGGCATTGCGGAGATTATTTTCTGCAATCCGGTCTCCGGCAGTGTCAGCGCGATATCGACCCTCGGCGTGGAGGCGTATTGCAGGACATCTCCCGAAGCTGAGACCGGGATGTCGTTGATGTCCATGTCTGCCCGGCGAATCCGGATGGCTTTTTCTGCCAGGTTTGCGGACAGGTCATAATCCAGCCGGCATTGCGCGTTGCGCACCGGTGCGTCCGGCAGCGCATCGAGGTCCATGTCGATCCGACTGGCCCGAATACTGCCGGCAGAATCCATTGCCTGTGCATCCCCGGTAATTGATGCTTCCATGTCGAGATATGCCGAAGAAAGCCGGCCGGGCAGGTGCTGCCTGAAATACGGGGCAAAGTCCGCGGCGCTCAATTCTTTGAGCTCCGCATTGGCCTGGATTTTCCCGCTTGCGGGGTTAAATGTGCCGGATACGGAGAAGTTCGCCTCGTTTAGCCGGGCGGTCATATCAAACGGAAACGCCTTTTCCAGGGAAATGTCTTTTGCGGACCCCGACAGTCCGGTGACCCGGTATTCAAACGGTTCCGCGCCAACGGTGCGATCGGTAAACTCCAGTTGGCCGTCACTGATCTGCACGGTGCTGACCAGCAAATTGACTGCCGGCCCATTGCCGGCCTGTACCGGGACCTGTTTTCCTGCCTCAGCCATACTTTTTTGCTTGTTCTTCAACAGATCGCTGAAGTTAAAGCTGCCGTCTGCATTGCGGATCACGTGGATGGTCGGATTTTTCAGCCGCACCTCGTCAATGACCACCTGTTTTTTCAGCAGCGGCAACAATTGATACCGAAGCACCAGGGATTCTGCGGAAACAAAGCGCTGGTCTCCTTCGCGCATCCGCACCTGCAGATTTTCAATGGAAACCCCGGAAAACAGGCGTATCCGGATATCGCCGATTTCAACCTTGCGATCCAGGGATTTTTCCGCCAGCGGCACCACGGTCCTGCGGATGCGCTCAGGGGTAATAAACAGCTTGGCCACAACCATCAGAATCACCGCCAGCACCACCAGCCCGGCCACAATAACACCGGAGATTTTCAGGAACCTGATCATGTCTGCACCCTGCCCTCACTACGTATGATGATAACTGATAACACCACGGAATCTCAAAAACCCGCCGCACAGTTCTTACCTGATATTTTTTTATTATCCGACGGATGCCCGGTCTTGTCAAAGAATAATCGATTGTGCCGCCGCTGCCAAACTCCCTGAAGCCGGATGCTTTTTTTGCAGAGCCTCACAATATTAGAACCTCCTGGAAAAACCCGGGGATTCAACGCCGAGCCGCGTGCGTCGCTTGCCGGGACAACCCGGCCGGTTTACCACAGGCTGATTCAGGCTTTCCTATCCGGATTGTTTGTCTTTGAATCCCGGGGATTTTGAAGCCTTTCGGGACTATATTGGTTTAATTGTCGAGGAGGCGGGCCAGGTCGGGACGGCGGGGTGGTTTGCGCAGATGCATCGGGCGCAACAGCGGACGGCAGATGCGCAAACTTCCCCGCCGGCCCGACCTCCGGAAAACCTTGAAGCCCGATTTTTTTTGCAGGGCGCAGCGAATTTGAAAAACACCGGTAGCGAATCAACGATTCATCGTATTGGCCGTGATCGGAATCGGTAGTTTTCTTCGATTTCGATTCTGATTTCGATCCCGATACCGATTATGGCAAGGACAAGGGGCTTGCGCCAAGTTTCTGTTTGCCAATATGTTTTAAGGGCCTTAAAATCTGTACAGATTTTAAAAACAATGCCTTGTCAGGAGGAATCAAATGAACCGAAACGAAATGATCTCGCGGATCAGGCATACCCGGGAGCCCTGGGATTTCATCATTGTCGGCGGGGGTGCCACAGGGCTGGGATGCGCCATTGAAGCCGCCTCCAGAGGTTACCAGGTCCTGCTGCTGGAACAGGACGATTTTGCCAAGGGTACCTCCAGCCGGAGCACCAAGCTCATTCACGGCGGGGTCAGATATCTGCAGCAGGGAAATGTCTCCCTGGTGCTCGAGGCCTTAAAGGAACGCGGGCGGCTGCGGAGAAACGCGCCGCACCTGGTCCACAACCTGCCGTTCGTGGTCCCCAGCTACGACTGGTGGGAAGGCCCGTTTTACGGCATCGGCCTGAAACTCTACGACATGCTGGCCGGAAAACACGGGTTTGGCCATTCCAAGTTTCTTTCCAGGGAAAAAACCCGGCAGTACCTGCCCACCGTGGAAACCGAAGGCCTTCGCGGCGGGATCATCTATTACGACGGCCAGTTCGACGATTCCCGCCTGGCAATAAACATGGCACAAACCGTGGTGGAACAGTCCGGCACGGTGATCAACTACATGAAGGTCGTCGGCCTGATCAAGGAAAACGAAATGACCGCCGGGGTGCAGGCAAAGGATATGGAAACCGGCGAGGAATACGAAATCCGGTCCAGGGGTGTAATCAACGCCACCGGCGTGTTCACCGACCAGGTCCTGCACATGGACGATTCAAAGGCCAAACAGATGATTCTGCCCAGTCAGGGCGTGCATATCGTGGTCGACGAATCCTTTCTTCCCGGGGACACCGCCATCATGGTCCCGCACACGGCAGACGGCCGGGTGCTGTTTGCAACGCCCTGGCATGACAAGGTAATTGTCGGCACCACGGACACCATGGTGGAAGACGCCCAGCTCGAACCCCGGGCCCTGGACCATGAAATCGAGTTTCTGCTTTCCCATGCGGCCAAATACCTGGAAAAAGACCCGGTCGCCTCGGACGTGCGCAGTATTTTCGCCGGCCTGCGCCCGCTGGTGAGCCAGGACGAAAGCGGGGACACCTCATCGATTTCCCGGGATCACACCATTTATATCTCCCGGTCGGGACTGGTCACCATCACAGGCGGCAAATGGACCACGTACCGGAAAATGGCAGAAGACACCATTGACCAGGCCGCCACCGTAGCCTACCTGGAAGACCGCCCCTGCGTGACCTATGACCTGCATATCCACGGATATCACAACCATGCAGACAAATTCGGGGATCTGGCCGTATACGGCGCAGATGCCGCCGGCATACGGGACCTGCTTAACGAAAAACCCGAATTAGATGAAACGATTCATCCCCGCCTGCCCAACATTGCCGCGGAAGCGGTATGGGCCGTGCGGCATGAAATGGCACGTACCCTGGAGGATTTTCTTGCCAGGCGCACCCGGGCGCTCCTGCTCGATGCCCGGGCCAGTATGGAGGCCGCGCCCAAAGTTGCGCAACTGATGGCCGCAGAACTCGGCCGGGATGAAGACTGGGTCCAAAAACAGATGGATGATTACCATGCCCTGGCCCAAGGCTACCTGCTGGCGTAAAGCCTGCACCCTGTTACGAATCTTTTGTGGAGCGGCCCAGACGACCCACCAGGAAGCCATCGATGAGCAGTGAAACCAGATGATGCAGCACGCAGACCATCAGGGCGTGTCCGTACTGGGGAAAAAGGGTGACCTGCAGAATAATCGACAGGGGCAGGGTCTTCTGACTGCCCATAAAGACCACGGATTCCATGCGCCCGCGCGGAATGGAAAACAGATAGACTGCAAAAAACGCAAACCCCAGCAACACCAAGTGAAACAGCACCGCTAACCCCGCAATCGAAAGCATCCCAAACCAGTCCTGAGCCAGCACATCCCGGGCCTGGGCCACTCCCATCCAGACGATAACCAGAATCAGACACTGATTGATCACCTGCAGCTTCGGCGCGGCGGATTCGCCCCGGGCACCACCCCGGTACTTGATCAAAAGACCGATGCACAGGGGAACGAGCACATACAAAGCGATTTTGATCATCACCGACAGGCGGTTAAACACGATCTCTGTGGAAACGCCGGTTAAATTCAGCAGCAGGGGAAGTGTCAGCGGAATCGTAAACATGCACAGAATGTTGGCCAGAATCGTGATGAAAAGGGCATGGGCGGGATTGCCGCCCGCAGCCCCGCTCATCACCACCCCGGAACTCAGGGTTGTGGGCATGACCGCAACCAGGAACAAACCGATAGCCACGCCGGTTTGCAGCGGGGCCAGACCGGCCAGACCGGCGATTGCGGGTGCAACCAGAAATATCAGTGCCAGGCAAAGCAGTGTACCGGATATATCTGACAGGCCGGAACGAATCAGGCGCGGATTCAAAAGCATGCCGGAAAACAGAAAAACCAGGAATATCACCGCATCCGGGCCTTGCCGGGCCTTGAGCCATTGCCCCATCACAGCCAGTCCGTCTGTGGGATCCAGCATGGTCAGGGCAAACACTGCGAACAAGCCGATTAAAAACCAGTACCTGCGAACAATTTGAATCATGTTTTCACCGCCTTTGGCCGGGTTCAGCCGGATTTTTTTATTGCACGCATGCCGGATTTCAGGTTAGATAACCAATTTCAGGATAAATAAATTTTGGAATGTAGCAAATTCCGATACCCGATGCCAGAGAATAAACCAGGGCATCCGGATTGACCGGCCATACCCCGGTCATCGACCCGCCGCTGCTTTACCGGCAATTAAGGCGTTTTCCATGCAATTGAAAAAACTCGAAATCTACGGATTCAAGTCCTTTGCCGATAAATGCACAATCCACTTTCCGCCCGGCGTCTCCGCGGTCGTGGGACCCAACGGCTGCGGGAAGAGCAACGTGATCGATGCCATCAAGTGGGTCATGGGCGAACAAAGCGTCCGACAATTGCGCGGCAAGGCCATGGGCGACGTGATTTTTTCCGGAACCGACAAAAAGGCGCCGGTAAACATGGCCGAGGTCTCGCTGACCCTGGCAGACATTTCCGAGCATGCGCCCTCCCCTGTCAGCGTCTATTCCGAAATCATGATCACACGCAGGCTTTACAGGTCCGGGGAAAGCGCCTACCTGATAAACAAGCAGCCGTGCCGGCTCAAGGACATTCACGACATCTTCCTGCGCTACGGCATGGGCACACGTTCATGCGCCATTATCCAGCAGGGCAACATCGGCGCGATCACGGATGCCACCGCAGAGGAGCGCCGCAGCTTTATCGAGGAAGCCGCCGGGGTGGTCAGATACAAAACCCGCCGGCAGGAAGCCATATCCAAGGTCAATGCCACGCGCGAAAACCTCACGCGCATCAACGACGTGCTCGAGGAAATCGAAAGCCAGCTCGAAACCTTGTCCGAACAGGCGGAAAAGGCCCGGCGCTACAAGGACCGCAGGCAACGACTGAAACAGGCGGACATCCGCATTGCCGTTTACTATTACGAGGACTATGCCCGGCGGATAGAAGAAAACGAAAAACTACTGGAACGGCTCAGGGAAAAAGACACCCTCAGCGCCGAGGCCCTGGAGGAACTCAACACCGCGTTAAGCGACATTGATTCGCGCCGGCAGGCAAAGGAAGCCGAAATCTCAAAGCTGCAGACGCAGAAATCCGAAAAGCAGCGCAACTCGGACAAGGCCGAAAACGAGCTCAAGCACCTGGCTGATGAACAAAGCCGCCTGGAAGAAGAAATCGCCGGTCTCAAGCAGTCGCTGGAGGAAGTTGAGGCCAAAAACAAAAAAGTCGCCTCAGAGATTGAACAGGGCACGGAAAAAATCCGGGAACTGCAGTCCGGGATCGACGATATCGAATCTCAGCTCGCAGAACAAAAATCGGCTTCAGAAGAAGATCAGCAGCAGCTCGCAGAACTCAAGCAATCCCTTGAGCAACAGAAAAAACGCCAAATGGAACTGTCCGTCCAGCGGGCCAAATATCAGAACATCTACCAGAATGCCGCAGCCAACAAGGATCACGTCAAACGGCGCCTCAAACAGGTGGAATCCGACAAGGCGGAAACCGAGAACAATGTCGCCGAACTAACGGAAACCCGCCAGACACAGCAGGACAAACAGGAAAAACTCCGGCAGGCCCGTGACCGGCTGGCAGATGAAATCCAGCGCTGCCGGGAAGCCGTAAAGGCCGGGAGCCAGAAATTAAACGCGCAAGTCAAGCACGTAAACGAGCTTTCCAATGAACGCGCCAAGTATAAATCCAAATTAAGCGTGTTAAACCGGATGCAGTCCAATTTTGAATGGTACAAGGACGGCGTCCGGGCAGTGATGAAGGCGCGCACGGAACCGGAACTGGCAGGTTCGGGGGGCGATCCCGGCTGCATGGAAATCATTGCCGATCTCATCGAGCCGGAACCCGGATACGAGCAGGCAGCCGAAGCCGCCCTTGGCGAAACCCTGCAGTATATCGTTGTCAGCGACTGCACTGCCGGCATGGGCGCAGTTGATTACCTGAAAAAGAACAATGCCGGCAGAAGCGGATTTGTTCCGATCAACATGTCAGCCCGCTCCCGTGCGGATTCAAGCGGAAGCGACCGGATCTCACCCATACGAAACCACATCCGGGTCCGGGAAGGATTCGAGGGCGTCATTGACGCGCTTCTCGGTGACGTGGGCGTGGCAGAAGACCTGCAG
>CAZTHW010000078.1:0-10201 GCA_964613595.1 uncultured Desulfobacteraceae bacterium
GCAGCCGGCGGGTTTTCGTCCATGACACTTTCGGCTGCAGGTATGGGCGCGTTTCCAAGCATCCGGCGCCCCAGGGTGTTGTGGACGGGCTTGGCCGGCCAGCGCCAAAGGCTTGAAGCCCTGCAGCAGGAAGTGGAAAACGCCATGGCAGCCATTGGGTTTGAAAGGGAAAACCGGCGGTTTTCCGGGCATTTGACCCTGGGCCGGTTCAAGGGCAAGGCGGATGCAGATCGCCTGGCAGATGCAATCCGGCAATTCGGGAATTTTACCACCGATGAATTTACGGCAGACGCGGTGCACCTGTTTGAAAGTACGCTTACGCCCAAAGGCCCCATTTACCGGAAACTGGCAAGCCATCCGTTAAATGGACAAGATACGTAGTGCATGAACAAAATTTTTCAGGTAAAATCCGGATACCGAAACGCGAAAAATGAAATAATCGGAACGGATTGTTTCGAATTTCAATGGAGTTTACATTGAGACGTACATATTTCTGTCATTGCTTCGGATTTCGAAATTCGGGTTTCGAATTTCCAGCGGCAGTGGCATTAAATTGCAGGAGGCGCATATGAGCAAGTCCACGGACAAGGAACAGGACAAGGAAAAGGCGGTGCAGACCGCGATGGGCCAGATCGAACGCCAGTTCGGCAAGGGCGCCATCATGAAGCTGGGCAGCAACATGGTGATCAATGTGCCGGCCATTCCCACGGGCTCCATTGCCCTGGACCTGGCTCTCGGCATCGGCGGCATTCCCCGGGGCCGGGTGACCGAAATCTACGGCCCCGAGGCCTCGGGAAAAACCACCCTGGCCCTGCACGCGGTTGCCGAAGCCCAGATGCAGGGCGGCATTGCCGCATTTATCGATGCAGAGCACGCCCTGGACACTTCTTATGCCAAGAAGCTCGGGGTTAATTGCGATGAACTGCTGGTTTCCCAGCCCGATACCGGCGAGCAGGCCCTGGAAATTGCGGATATGCTGCTTCGCAGCGGAGCGGTAGATATCCTGGTGATAGACTCGGTGGCCGCCCTGGTGCCGCGCGCGGAAATCGAGGGAGAGATGGGCGATTCCCACATGGGCCTGCAGGCCCGGCTCATGTCCCAGGCCCTGCGCAAGCTCACCGGCACGATCAGCAAGACGCACACCTCGCTGATCTTTATCAACCAGATCCGGATGAAGATCGGCGTGGTCTTCGGCAACCCGGAGACCACCACCGGCGGCAACGCCCTGAAATTCTATTCCTCGGTGCGCATCGAGGTGCGGCGCACCGGTGCCATCAAGGAAGGCCAGGAGGTCATGGGCAGCCGGACCAAGGCCAAGGTTGTCAAGAACAAGCTGGCCCCGCCGTTTAAGGAGGCCGAATTCGACGTCATGTACGGCGAGGGGATTTCTGCGGCCGGGGATTTGCTTGATATGGGTGTCAAGGCCGGGGTCATTGAAAAAAGCGGATCCTGGTATTCCTACCAGGGCGAGCGTCTGGGCCAGGGCAGGGAAAACATCAAGAAGTATTTCCAGGAAAATCCGGACGTGTATACCGACCTGCGCGACAAGGTCAAGGCGGCCCTCGGGCTGGGCAAACCGGAGGAAGGCGCCGAGGCGCAAAACGCCGATGATGACGCCGCCAAACAGGCGACTGCGGCAGCGGAGAAATAGGTGGTATTCATGACGGGAAACGAGATCCGGAAAAAATTTTTCGAATACTTCAGGCAAAACGGGCACCAGATCGTTCGAAGCGCCTCACTGGTTCCCCGGGACGATCCCACCCTGTTGTTTACCAACGCCGGGATGGTGCAGTTCAAGCGCGTGTTTCTCGGCGAGGAAAAGCGGGACTATACCCGGGCGGCAACCTCCCAGAAATGCCTGCGCGCCGGGGGCAAGCACAACGACCTGGAAAACGTGGGGTACACGGCCCGGCATCACACGTTTTTCGAAATGCTGGGCAATTTTTCGTTCGGCGACTATTTCAAGGAAAAAGCCATTGACTATGCCTGGGTGCTTCTGGTTGACGAGCTTGGCCTGCCTGCTGACAAGCTCTGGGTCTCGATTTATCTCGATGATGAGGAAGCCTTTGACGCATGGCGCAACCGGATCGGATTTCCCGAAGAGCGCATTGTACGCCTCGGGGAAAAAGACAATTACTGGTCCATGGGCGAGACCGGCCCCTGCGGGCCGTGTTCCGAGATCCTCATCGACAGGGGCGAGGAAATGGGCTGCGGCAGGCCCGACTGCATGCCGGGATGTGAATGCGACCGGTACCTGGAGGTCTGGAACCTGGTTTTCATGCAGTATAACCGGGATGCTGACGGCAACCTGACCCCGCTGCCAAAGCCCAGCATTGACACGGGCATGGGTCTGGAGCGGATTGCCGCCATTATCCAGGACGTGCCCACCAATTATGATACCGACCTGTTTCTGCCCATTATCCGGACCATTGAGTCCTTGTCCGGCTGCAAGATGGGCCAGAGTCATGAAACCGACGTGGCCATGAAGGTGATTGCCGATCACAGCCGGGCTGCGGCATTTTTGATCGGCGACGGCGTATTGCCGTCAAACGAGGGCAGGGGGTATGTGCTTCGCCGGATTCTGCGGCGCGCCGTCCGCTACGGCCGGAGCCTGTCGCTGACTGAGCCTTTTTTGCATCAGACCGTGGAGCCGGTCTTTGAGATCATGAAGGAAGGCTACCCGGAGCTTGCCGAAGAACACGCGTTTATTGCCAACGTGGTGAAAAATGAGGAAGTGCGCTTTCTGGAAACCCTGGACCACGGGCTCAAGCTGCTGGCTGAAACCACCGAGCAGATGAAGCGGGACCAATCCACCGTGGTGCCCGGGGACGTGATTTTCAAGCTTTATGATACCTTCGGCTTTCCGGTGGACATTGTGCGCGACGTGGTGCGCGATCAGGGTTTGGATCTCGACATGGAGGGGTTTAACCGGGCCATGGAGCAGCGAAGGGAGCAGTCGAGAAACGTTTCCGCCTTTTCCAATATCAGCCCGGCCTACAAGGAGTTTTCCGCAAATGCGGACAGGCTCCCAGAGTTTGTGGGCTATGACCGACTGGAATACGAATCCGGGCTGCTTTTGCTGGTCGTGGACGGCCAGGCCGTGGATTCGGCCCAATCCGGGCAGGCCGTGGAAGTGGTGGCCGAAAAAACCCCTTTTTATGCCGCTTCCGGCGGACAGGTCGGGGATACGGGAAAAATTTTCGGCAGGGACTTTGAAATCGAAGTGGAAGACACGTTAAAGGATCCCACCGGCCTGATTATTCACCGCGGCAGGGTGACCTCCGGCACGGTGCGGAAAAACGATCCGGCCACCCTGTCCGTGGATGCGGCCGGGCGGCGGGCCACTGCCCTGAACCATACCGCCACCCACATTCTGCACCGCTGCCTGCGCGAAGTGGTGGGCGAGCATGTCCGCCAGGCCGGCTCGCACGTGGGGCCGGACCGGCTGCGATTTGACTTTACCCATTTCTCTCAGCTCGATTCCGGGACCCTCGAGAAGATCGAGCGCCGGGTCAATGCCCGGATCCGGGAAAACATCGCGGTTTCCATCGAGGAGATGGACGCGGAAGAAGCCTTTCAGACCGGGGCCACGGCCCTGTTTGAGGAAAAATACGGTGACCGGGTGCGCGTGATTTCCCTGGGCTCGTTTTCCAAGGAGCTGTGCGGCGGCACCCATACCCGGCGCACCGGGGACATCGGGGTTTTCAAGATCGTATCCGAGGCCAGCGTGTCCTCCGGGGTGCGGCGCATCGAGGCCTTAACCGGCCAGGGCGCATTTGCCCACATTCAAAACATCAACCGCCATTTAAACGAGGCGGCCCGAATGGTCAAGGACCGTCCCGAGGCCGTGCCCCGGCGCGTGGAATCGCTGCTGGCCGGACAAAAGGATCTGGAAAAAACCGTTGAGCAGTTGAAGCGCAAGCTTGCGGCCCGGTCTGCAGACCGAATGGCCGAGGATGTGGCCTCAGTGGACGGGGTCAAGGTGCTGGCCAAAACCGTCCGGGCCGACAACCCGGGTGCGTTGCGGGACCTGGCAGATCAGTTCAGGGAAAAAATCGGATCCGGCATCGTGGTGCTCGGCGCCGCCCAGGACAAAAAGGCCATGCTGATAGCAGTGGTGACCAGGGACCTCACAGACCGGTTCCATGCCGGCAATATCATCAAGGCGGTTGCAGCAGAGGTTGGCGGCGGCGGCGGCGGCCGGCCGGACATGGCCCAGGCCGGAGGATCCAGGCCCGAGCACCTGGAGCAGGCCATGGACAAGGTTTACGGGCTGGTGCGCTCGGAAGTGGAAAACACTTCGTCAAAGTGAACCGCGGGTTCTTTCGGGGGCAGGGAAAACCCGTGTTCAGTCGCATCCGATAGAAGCGCCGCGGCATCCGGATCCCACCACCAGTACCACAGCGCGCTCATTTCATCGCCGTACTTGGAAAGCACCGTTTCGGGTGTGCCGAATTTGTTCCAGTACAAAAGCCGCGTGTAGTCGATATTCCAAAGCAGCACGTAGGGAAAGTCGTCAAACACGATCTGGTCGATCTGCCGGCAGATCGCGTTTCGCTTTTCCACGGAAAAAATGGATTTCTGCTTTTCAATCAGCCGGTCGACTTCTTCGCTCTTAAACCCCGTGATATTGGACCCGCCCTTGCGGTCGGCTTCCTCTGAAGACCACATGCCCTCGGGGTCCTTGAACATGGAAGCCCCCCAGGCCGCCCATGTCATCTGAAAGTTGAACTCGTCCATGTCCCGGGCCCAGGCGGCCCAGTCCTTTTTGTCAATGACCAGCTTGATACCCGCGTCCTTGAGATCCTCGGCGTATATGGACAGAAATTTCCCGGAAGAAGCATTGCGCGTGAGAAAATGCACTTTCAGCGCGCGCCCGTTTTTCTCCCGGAACCCGGTTTCGGGGTTGACCCGCCAGCCGGCGGCATCCAGCAGTTTGCGTGCGGCCTCCTTGTCCATCTCAATCAAGGGGTTGGGACAGGGATTGTCCCTTGTGTAAAGATCCTCATAATAGGAGCGGTGCAGAAAGTACTGGTTGTACGTCAGGGTGCGGTTCATTTTCTGCCTGTCCAGCAGCAGGGCCATTGCCTTTCTCACCCGCACGTCGTCAAACGGCGCGCGCCGCATGTTCATGGCAAAGCCCTGGAACCCCACCGGTTTGTGGTTGTGGATTTTCCGGCGGATAATGTGGTTTTTGAAAAACGCGTCCCCGTTGGTTTCCTTGACCCAGATCCGGGAGGTATAGACCGGGAACAAATCGATTTTGCCCTTTTTAAAGGCTTCAAACGCGTTTTCCCGCTCCGCGTAGAACTTGAAGGTAATGGTATCAAAGTTGTACTTGTTGCGGTTTCCGGCAAAATCGCCCTGCCACCAGTTTTCCCGCCGCTTCATCCGGATCAGCCGGCCTTCCTGCATTTCTCCCGGCCGGTAGGGACCCGAGACCACCGGGAAGGAAAAATTGATTTTGTTGAAATCTTTTTTTGCATAGGCGTGCTTAGCCATGATGTTCAGCCCGCCCAGGGTCAGCAGGTTTTTCCAGTGTATCGATTTTGCGGTAAAGCGGATGGTGCGCCTGCCAATAACCTCGGGTGGCTTGAATCGCTCCAGGCTGACCTTGTGGGCGCCGGTCATGTGTTTGGGGTCCATGATCGCCTGATAGGTCCAGGCCACATCCCGGGCGGTAATCGGGCTGCCGTCGCTCCAGTGCGCATCCTCGTCAAGATGAAAGGTAAAGGTTTTCTTGTCTTCGGATATTTCCCACCTGTCTGCAATGGCCGGCTGGTATGACAGGGTGATCGGGTGGATGGACAGCAGGCTTTCAAACATGGTGCCGAAGATTTCGGCAGAAAGCATGTTGTTGTCCAGGTAGTAATTCATGCTCTTGGGGTACTGCCCGCCGAAAACGGCGATTTCCCCGCCTTTTTGCGCCTGCGGGCCGGCCAGGGGGTCCGGGCGGTCCGTCCAGCTGCTTTTCGGGAAATGTTCAGCCGCGCAGGTACCGGCCAATCCCGGCAGCAAGAGCGCAGCCGCCAGCAGCACCAGGGCGGCTGCCCCGGGGAAGAGGGATGATTTTTTCATGGAGCTATGCACCCTTGAGCACGTCGATCATGGAGTAAACCTGTCCGCGCGCGCCCTGATCCATTTTTTGGGCCAGGAAGTTTACCGCGTCAAATGTCCCCTGGGCATAGATGTCCCGGCCGTTGATGTTGTGGGTAAACCGGAAGACCGAGGTGTTATCCGGGGAGACCAGGGTATAGGTGTGCCATCCGTGGCCGGACAGGTATTGTTCGGGCACGCCCAGGCGGTTTTTCTGTTCTTCCGGCTCCCGGACCTGGATGATGGCTTCTTTTTTGAAATGCGCGCCCAGCTTGTTAAAATAATTTACCATGGCCTTGGCCGTGCCGCTGGTATCGGCCTTTTGCTGCTGGTGGCTTTCCTCGATGGTCAGTTCGTAGCCGGCAAACAGGCCGGGAAAATTTTCTGCCGCATATTCCATCATGGCCTGGAAGCCCACGATCTGCTTGGCCATGTTGGGTGCGATCACCGCGCAGATATCCGCGTTTTGGATGGTTTCATAGAGCCGGTCCCGGTCGCCGCCGGTGGTGCCCATGACAAACGGGATGCGATTTTCGCAGTAGAACTCGGCGTTGTCATTTACGGCACTGGGGTGGGTAAAATCGATGGCCACGAGTTCGTCCGCGGTCTGCTTTAGCGCCCGGATGACCTCCTGCCGCGTTTGCGGGCTCACCAGCCGGATGGCCCGGTCCTTGACGCGGTGCTCGGTTTCGGTGATCTCCGGGCCGGTAAGGGAATACTCAATCACTGTAAAGCGGCTGTCCGCGATGGCGTGTTCGGCCAGGGCGGTGGCCACGTTGCCCGGCAGGCCGTTGATCATGATCTGTATGGGTGCCATGGTATCTTGTCCTTGCTGTATTGGTTCGAAGTTTGATGCGGATGTTTGTTCCCGCATTTTTGAAAAGCCTGTAAAAAGTCTTTTTTACAGGCAGTGTTAAGTTTTAAGTGATTAAGTGTTTAAGTAAAATCAAAATCTTATATTTTCATTGCTCGGCGGACAGAACATTTTTTAGACTTTTTACGAAGCCATCAAAGAAAGATCGTATCATAAAAAGTCAGTTTAAGATGGTAAGGATTGCAGATGGGAACCAGGGAAAAAATACTGGTGGGCCTGATGATTGTCGCCCTGATATACGGCGCGTTTGAACTGTTTCTCTCCCCGGGGGAAAGCGGGGGCCCAAAGCAGGCCGCCGGTCCGGACATTGAAACGGCACGGCAGATGGAACAGGAAATCAACACCCGGATCAGCCGGGCGGAGTTGAACGCGGAACAGGCGTATATCCTGGAAATGGCAGGCAGGCAGTGGCAACGGGATCCCTTCTACGTGCTGCCGGAACAGGAGGATATTACGGAAGGACAACCAGAGACAGAAAACATGCCGGGCAAACTGAAATATACCGGATACCTGGAGATCGGAAATACGGAAATGGCCATTATCAACGGCCTGGAATACCGCACCGGCGAAAGGCTTGAGCAGGGCGGCGCAATGGTGCGCAGCATTTCGCCTGGCCGCGTGGTGATAGAATCGGCAAGAACCGGAGAAAAAATTTCCGTGCCGTATAAAGAATAAAGACAACTTAACCAAACCTAACTTGGCCTAATTACTTAAAAAATATATAAAATATAAATCCGTGTAAAAATTTGAAACACTCAATTTAGGCATGGCACAGGTTCGGGGGAGCGCCTCTTATGGATCAGCATCAGGATAAATATCTTCGAAAATCAGGAGGAAAACGCATTTTCTGCCTTGTTGTCTTTCTGGCCGCGGCTTTCTGCCTGACGGGCTGCGCTGCTTCGCCGGAGAAAAAAGAAAGCGCGTTTTCCGACAAGTGGCTGGAAAAGGCGGAAAAATCCAGGGCCCACTCCCCGCCGGAGAAAACGCGGGACATGACCCAAATGAGTGAAGTGCTGGAAGAAGAAGACAGGGCCGCCGCAGCCGGACCGGAAAAAGCCCTGCCAGAACAGAAAGTCACCCTTCACCTGCGCGAAGCTTCCGTGCCCAGCGTGCTGCGGGCCATGGCCCGGGCCGCAGACCAGAATATCCTGGTCAATGAAACCGTCAGCGGCACCATGAGCGTAAACATCGAAAACGTGCCATGGGATAACGCATTTAAAGGTATTCTCAGCTCCCGCGGGCTGACCTATAAGTGGGAAGGCGACATTCTCCGGATAAAGAGCATGACGGATTTAAAACAGGAACTGGAAATGGCAAATCTCCGGCAGCAGATCAGCCGCCAGGAAACAGCGGTCAGAAAAGCCGGCCCGGTGGTCCAGCAGATCATCAAGATCGATTACGCGGATGCGGAAAAGCTGAGCCAGCTTTTGGCCCGGTTTCTCAGCAAAAACAAAGAGGAAAAATCCCCGGACGAGATCGCGGTGGACAAGGAAACCAACTCCCTTGTGGTGCAGGCCAGCCAAAATGAGCTGAAGCGAATAAAACGCATGATCCGGCACCTGGACAAGCCCAGGTCCCAGATCTTAATCGAGGCCAACATTGTAGAGGCCAACCAGGAAACCGCCAAGAAGCTGGGCATGCGCTGGAGCGGCCGCTACGTGACATCAAGCGGGTCCTTTGATGATTTCGGGGTTGCCGGACAACCCCGTCAGCCGGAGGAATCCTTTCTCGGATCCGAGGGCATGTCCCTGGAGGCCGTGGCCGGCCGCATCGGCGGAAACGTGCTTTATGCCCATCTCCAGGCGCTCCAGGAAGACGGCAAGCTAAATATCCTGTCCAGCCCGTCGATTACCACAATGGACAACCAGATGGCCTTTACCGAGCACGGGGAAAAGGTGCCTTTTGAAACCACGGATGATGAAGGCAATCCGGAAGTGGAGTTCGAGCAGGCAGTACTGCGCCTGGAGGTCGTACCCCACATTATTGACGGCAAGCACATGAAAATGGAAATCAAGGTCAAAAAAGACCAGGTGGATTTCACCCAGACAGTAGATGGCAACCCCCTGATCCGGACCAAGCAGACCGAAACCAACCTGGTGGTCCAAGACGGCGAAACCATTGTCATTTCCGGGCTCTCCAAGCAAACCGTAACGGAAACCGATAAGGGCGTGCCCGCCTTAAGAAACGTGCCCATCCTGGGCTGGCTTTTCAGGGGGCTTGACAGAAGCAATGAGATGGAGGAATTTCTGATTTTCCTCACCCCCACCATACTGGACACCAAAAGCTCGTAAGACCGGAAATCCGGGGGCGGACATGGACTATTACAAGCTTTTCAATCTGGAAAGAGAGCCGTTTTCCAACACCCCGGACCCGGACTTTTTCTTTCGCTCCACCCGACATGCAGAATGCCTGCAAAAGCTGGAAATCGCCATCCGGCTGCGCAGGGGGCTGTGCATCGTGCGCGGCGAGGTGGGCACCGGCAAAACCACGCTGTGCCGGCAGCTTGTGCGCCTTTTATCAGATGATGAAAACATTGCGGTACACATGATCCTTGATCCCGGCTTTGACCGGACTGCGGACTTTGCCGCAGCAATCAACGAAATGCTCACCGGACGCCGGAATGCCCTTTCGTGTAGCACCGCGGCCGAACACAAGGAAATGATCAAAAATCACTTGTTTGAATCCGGCGTGGACAAGGCAAACACAACTGTTCTCATCATTGACGAGGGACAGAAACTGCCCGCCGGGTGCGTGGAATTTCTGCGCGAGTTGCTCAATTACGAGACAAACGAGAGCAAGCTCCTGCAAATCGTGATTTTTGCCCAGAACGAAATCCGGAACCTGCTTTATACCCATCCCAATTTTGCGGACCGGGCGGCCCTTTACCACCATCTGCAGCCGCTGGACCGCAAGGAAACCGCTCAGCTGATTCAATATCGGCTGCAAACCGCAGCAAACCGGACCCGGAAAACCGTCGCCCCGGTATTTACCCGCAGGGCCCTGGGCCGGATTCACCGCCTCAGCCGGGGATATCCCAGAAAAATCATTCACCTGAGTCACAACGTTTTGCTGCTGCTGCTCGTGCAGGGAAAAAGCCGGGTTACCCCGGCCATCGTCTCCCAGGCTGCAGCCAGCCTGCCCGGGGTAAGAAAAACCGCATTTTCCCTGCCAGGCTGGCAAAAGACGGCCGGGATTACCGCGGCCGCAGTCCTGCTGGGCCTCATTGTCATG
>CAZTHW010000079.1:0-10015 GCA_964613595.1 uncultured Desulfobacteraceae bacterium
GTCCGGGGCGTTGCCGCCGCGGGTGGCCGGATCATAGGTGCAGCGAAGCTCGACGATTTGCCCGGCTTCATCGCGGATCACATCCTCGCAGCGGATGAAGTAGGCATACCGCAGCCGGACCTCGCGACCCGGAGCCAGGCGGAAAAACTTCTTTGGCGGATCTTCCATGAAGTCGCCGCGCTCGATGTAAATCACCCGGGAAAACGGTACCTCCCGGGTGCCCATGGACGCGTCCTCCGGGTTATTGATTGCCGTGAGCATCTCGGTTTCGTTTTCCGGGTAATTTTCAATCACTACCCGCAGGGGCCTTAATACGCCCATAACCCGCATGGCATTTTTATTGAGATCTTCGCGCACGCAGTGCTCCAGCAGGGCCAGGTCCACCATGCTGTCACGCCGGGCAACCCCGATGCGATCGCAGAAATTGCGTATTGATGCCGGTGTATATCCCCGCCTGCGGAATCCGGAAATCGTCGGCATGCGGGGATCGTCCCAGCCGTCCACGTATCCGGCATCCACCAGCCGGATCAGCTTGCGCTTGGAAAGCACCGTGCGTGACAAGTTGAGCCGGGCAAACTCGATCTGCTGGGGATGATATGCATCGAGCTTGTCCAGGATCCAGTCGTAGAGTTCCCGGTTGTTTTCAAATTCCAGGGTGCACAGGGAATGCGTGATCCCCTCGATGGAGTCGGACAGGCAGTGGGCAAAATCATACATGGGATAGATGTGCCATTTATCCCCGGTTCTGTGGTGGGCCTTGTTGCGGATCCGATAGAGCGTGGGATCCCGCATCACCACGTTGGACGAGGCCATGTCAATCTTTGCCCGCAGCACGCATTGTCCCTCGGCAAATTCGCCCTGTCCCATTTTTTCGAACAGGTCCAGGTTTTCTTCCACGGACCGGTTTCGATACGGGCTCTGCCTGCCCGGCTCGCTCAAGGTCCCACGGTATTCCCGGATCTGCTCCGGACTCAGGCTGTCCACGTAGGCATTGCCATTTCTGATCAGCTTCAGGGCGTATTCGTATAACCGGTCAAAATAATCCGATGCAAAGTACTCGTGTTCTTCCCAGTCAAAACCCAGCCAGTGCACGTCTGCCTTTATGGACTCCACATACTCCCGGTTTTCCTTCATGGGATTGGTATCATCAAAACGCAGGTGACAGCGTCCCTGGTATTGCCTGGCCAGACCGAAATTCAGGCAGATGGACTTGGCGTGTCCGATATGCAGATAACCGTTGGGCTCCGGCGGAAACCGGGTCACGACCCGGCCGTCGTATTTGCCGGCAGCCAGGTCGGCTTCAATGATCTGCTTGATAAAATGGCCCCGTTCGCCTTCAGGGGCTTTTTCCTCGGTGCTTTTTTCTCCGTTGTTGCTCTCCATATTCTCACTCTCCGTTCTCTGCGGACTCAAGGTCCGCTTTGGCGGCCTTGCGGTTTAAATACGTCAGCATCATTTCCCTGGCAATCGGACCGGCCGTGCTGGAGCCGTGCTCCCCGTGTTCGATTAAGACGGAAACCGCGATCTCCGGCTGCTCACTGGGGGCATACCCGACAAACCAGGCATGCGGCAGATACTTGCGCTTTCGATCCGCTTCTTCCTCTTCGCCTTCCGGGCCGGGCTCCTCGCGCCGTCCCACCACCTGAGCGGTTCCGGTTTTCCCGCTGATGGAAACGTCCTTTGAACGCACATGCCAGTATGCAGTGCCGTAGCGATTGTTCACAGCATCATAAAGACCTTTCTGTATGATTTCAAGCGAACTGTCACTTGCCGGAAGCTCTCCCAGAGGCTCCGTCGTAAGCGTCTTTACAGACCGGCCCTGCACGGACCTTACCTGTTTCATGACCTTTGGCTGATACAACGTGCCGTTATTTGCCACTGCGGAAATCAGGACGGCCATCTGCAGGGGGGTGACCAGGTCGTAGCCCTGCCCGATGGCAATGGAGAGGTTCTCACCCGGCTGCCATGGGACCCCCACGTTGCGCCGCTTCCATTCGGCAGTCGGGATCAGGCCATCTGCCTCATTGGCAAGGACGATCCCTGTTTCGGCCCCCAGACCGCTTTGTTTTGCATACTTGGCAATCCGGTCAACTCCGAGCTGTTTTCCGGCCTGGTAAAAATATACATCACAGGACTGCGCAATGGCCTCCACGATGTCCATGGTGCCGTGGCCCACAAGTTTCCAGCATCTGTATATCCGGCTGCCGAACCGCATATACCCGGGGCAGAACACCTCTGTGTTCCTTCCCATGACCCCCTCTTCCAGTGCCGCCATGGCAGTGACGATCTTATACGTGGAGGCCGGCGGATATTCCCCCTGAACAGCCTTGTTGCGCAGGGGGCGATCCGGATCGGTGGTCAGCGCACGCCAAGCCTTGTCACTCAGCCCGTCTACAAATGCGGCCTGCCTGAAACCCGGGGAACTTGCCATGGCAAGCACCTCGCCGGTATCGGGGTCCATTGCCACAACCGCGCCCACCTCATCCGCCAACAGGGATTCGGCTTTTTCCTGGAGATCAGAATCAATGGTTAAATACAGGTTATGTCCGGGTTTTGCCGGCTCCCGGTCTATCACCCGCATCACCTGGCCCGTGGCGCTTACCTGCACGATCCGGGCGCCCGGGGTACCGCTTAATTCGGATTCAAAGGTTTTCTCCACACCCGCACGGCCGACCATATCCCCGCCCCGCTTATGCGGATAATTTTCCCCGGAAAGCTCCCTTTCCGTGATTTCCCCCAGGTAACCGATCAGGTGCGCTGCCAGCGGATCATAAATATAATTTCGCCGCGCGTTGGTGGCAATCGTGATCCCCGGCAGTTCATAACTGCGGGCAAGCAGAATTCCCATCAGATCCCGGTTGATATCCTTTTTCAAAAGCACCGGCGCATACCCGTAAGGACCCCGGTTTTCCCTGACATGAGACTTGATTTCCGATGCCTCCATGTCAATATATCCGGCAAGCCTTTCCGCGGTCTGATCCAGGGGGCGGGCGTCATTGGGTATGATGCGCAGGTCGTAGGAAGGCCTGTTGTCCACGAGCAGGCGGCCGTTTCGGTCGTATATCAGGCCCCGCAGCGGCTCAATGCGCTGCTTGCGCAGGCTGTTGTTGGTTGACAGACTGCGGTAATGTTCGCCCCTGACAATCTGCAGGTAAAACAACCGGGCGCCGAGCAGCGCAAAGACCATTGAAATGAAAACGATCAGCATCAGGATCCGGTTTCTGAACCATTCACTGTCAATTTTCGGCAGAAGGCGATTTTCCGCGCGGTTGTGATTCACAGGCTCCATCCGATAGAATTATGCGGTTCGTCCGCAATACTTCTTTTTAAATGCCGTTGCGGCTTTCTTTTCCGGAAAGCCGCCCGGGATTGACAAACAAATACCGAAAACCAAGCCACAAAAACGGGGCAGTCACCAGCGCCCAGAAAAGCTGCAGCAGAATGATCCGGAGACTGTGGGGAGTAAAAAAACGGGGGGTCTCAGTCATAAGCACGGCAGCGGCGAATAATACATTCTGAAACAATACCCCCAGCACCACCAGCACGGAAAACAACAGGTGGTCCCGGATGCTGAACCAGCGGGGCGCCCCCCTGCAGGCGATAAAGACCCACAGATAAGTGGTCATGTAAATGCCGATCGGCGCCCCGGAGAGCATGTCCATTGCCAGCCCGCCCGCTGCCAGCACCGGCAGCCCGTCGCCCAGCGGCTTGTAGAGGCTCAAATACACGATAAGCGGGATCAGAAAATCGTAGAACCGGCCGACGACCGGAAGATACGGCAGGATACTGGTCTGGAGGAGCACCAGGCATACAACAAGCACCAAATAGAACAGATAACGGATCAATTCAGCACATCGTCAATATCGGGGGAATTCAATACCACCAGGACTTCTTCAAGCTTGTGAAAATCCGCGTTCGGCCGGACTTCCACCTCCTGAAAAACACCGGAGTTGCGGCGGATTACCTTGGATACCCAGCCGATTCGCATCCCCTTCGGATATATGCCGTCAAGGCCCGAGGTGATGATCGTATCTCCGACCCGGATATCCTGCTTTCGCAGGGCAAACTCAAACCGACACGTCTCGCCCGAGGAAAGACCCCTGACCACGCCTCTTGCCCGCGTTCGCTGAACCAGGGCATCCACGGCACTGTTGCGGTCGATGATTAAAAGCACCTTGGCATACCCGTCCGAAAGGTTCATGACCTGGCCCACGATCCCGTCGGGAACCATTACCGGCGAACCTTTTTCCACGCCGTCGTCGCGTCCCTTGTTGATAATCACGGTACGATACCAGGGCGAAGGGTCCTTGGCCACAACTTCGGCGGCCTCCATGGAAACCCTGGTTGCGGATTTGAAATTCACCAAGCGCTTCAGCCGTTTATTTTCCTCGCGGATCTCGCGGAATTCATGGATTTGCTGCCTGGCCTGATCCAGCTTTTTGCGAAGTTCTTCGTTTTGCTCGGCTGTCCTTACCAGGGCAAAATACTGGCGCCACAAATCCTGCCCGTAATCCAGTGTATGGAATACCGCATCCTGAAACGGGGACACGAAAAATAAAACGGTTTCCACGGCAGCTGATCGAAATGAGGATTGCCGGATGTAGTTAAAGGAGAAAACTACACCGTTGAGCACGATCAGTATGACCGCCCCGGTTACGACCATCGTTTTTTTGGAAAACATGGATCAGTCGATGACCACCTGTCGTAAAATCTCGATGCTGTTAAGTGTCTTGCCGGATCCAATGGCAACCGTGGACAGCGGATCATCGGTTACGGTAATGGGCAGGCCGGTTTCCTCCCGTAACAGCTTGTCCAGGTTCTTGAGCAAGGCGCCTCCGCCGGTGAGCACGATACCCCTGTCCACGATATCTGCAGCCAGTTCCGGCGGGGTTTGCTCAAGCGCGATCTTGGTGGTTTCCACGATGGCATCGATCTGCTCGGCAATCGCCACCCGGATCTCCTCGGAATCAATGGCCAGGATCTTGGGAATCCCGGAAACCAGGTCCCGTCCCTTGACCTCGATGGTCTCGTAGCTTTCCGAGTCCGGATAAGCGTTGCCGATCGTGGTCTTGATGATTTCCGCGCTGCGCTCGCCGATGAGCAGGTTGTACTTGCGCTTGACGTACTGGACGATTGCCGCATCCATCTTGTCGCCGGCCACCCGGATCGAACGGCTGTACACGATTCCGGCAAGAGAAATGACAGCCACCTCGGTCGTTCCGCCGCCGATATCCACCACCATGTTGCAGGTCGGCTCGGTGATGGGCATGCCCGCGCCAATGGCCGCTGCCATGGGCTCTTCAATCAAAAAAACCTCACGCGCGCCTGCCGACTCGGCAGCTTCCTTGACCGCCCGTTTTTCCACCGGTGTAATGCCGGTGGGAACCGCGACCACGATCCGGGGCCGGACAAAGGTGCGGCGGTTATGTACCTTATGAATAAAATGCCGGAGCATTGCCTCGGTCACGTCGAAATCCGCGATCACTCCGTCGTGCATGGGACGGATCGCCACGATATTGCCCGGCGTGCGGCCGAGCATGTTCTTGGCTTCCAACCCCACGGCCAGGACCCGGTTCTTGGACCGATCGTCCGTACGCACCGCCACCACCGAGGGTTCACTCAAAACAATGCCCCTGCCCTTGACAAATACCAATGTATTGGCTGTCCCCAGATCGATTGCCAGATCACTGGAGAATATGCCGAGCAAAGAATCCCAAAACAAGATCGTTCCTCCTTCGTCTATTCAGCGTCCCGACGAAAACCCGGTTTTTTTCGTTCAGACACGATTTACAGGCCCATGTGTCGGTCATCAAAATCAAAGAATCATAGACGGCCATGGCGCCGTTTTTGCCCGGATTGCAGGTATATATAAGACCAATTTGTTAACAAAAGTACAACGAAATGACAAGCGGAAAATACACCACATTTCCCGCGGAAAACCGGATTTTCGGTTAATTTCCCGCCTGCATGTGCTGCATGACCGCATTGTGGAGTTCCGGGCGAAAAGCCCGGATCTTCCGGTTGCCCCGACCGGCCAACACCCGGTTGCTCAGCAGAATCACCGTTTCCCCGGATACCGGATCCATCCAGAACGAGGTACCCGTAAATCCCAGATGCCCTACGGCCCGGCCCGGAGTGAAATACCGGCCGCTGCTCGAACCTTCGGTCGAAACCGTGTCAAATCCCATGGCCCGTTCCGCCCCCTCGGGCGGCCGCAAAAAACCGGCAACCACATCCCGGGAAAACACCCCGCTTGAAGATCGGCCGCAAACCGTCAGAAGCAGGTCGCAAAGCAGGGCAAACACCGCCCCGGAGGTGCCAAAAAGCCCGGCATGCCCGCATACCCCGCCGACTGCATCGGCATTCTCATCATGCACCCGTCCGCTAACCACTTCTCGGTCCGCGCAGATCCGGGTCGGAGCGAAAGTCCTTTCCGGGTCCGGCCGGCCTCCGGGAATAAAAAACAGATCCCGGATACCCATGGGCGCATAAATCTGCTGCCCCGCATACCGGTCCAGGCTCTTGCCGGAAACCCTTTCGATCACCCAGTCCAGGATCATGAACCCGAGGTCGCTGTACCTGGTGCGTGCGCCCGGGGCATCCCGGACCGGCGCGTTTATCAGCAGCCGCCGGAGTTCGGCCTTACGCCCATTTTCCGGAAGCCTGCGCAGGATTCGAAAATAGGGTCGATAAGGCGGCAGCCCGGAATTGTGGCACAACAGATGCCGAATCCGGATTTGGTTCTTGTCTGTTTCGGAAAATCCGGGAATCACCTCGCCGAGCCGATCCTCCACGCGGATGCGCCCCTGCTGCGCCAGGCGCATGAGCGCGGCGGCCGTGGCCAGCGGCTTGGTCAGCGAGGCAAGATCGTAGACAGTATCGCAGGTCACCGGTATCCGCCGGATATGATCGGTGACGCCGAATCCCTGGTGAAACACCACCTGGTCAAATCGTGCCGCCAGGAGCACACCTCCGGGAAAGACCCCGGTTTCAACCGCCTGCTGCATCAATTCCGCCGCCCGCTTCATGGCCTGTCGGGCTCGCCGGGCTGCCCGGGGCGACACACGGCCGGGGCGTCATAGGTAAGCGACATGGATACGCTGTCTATCGTGGCCCCCGCCCCGATGGGCAGAGTCATGTTGGGATTACCGTGCCCTGCGGGAAAACCGGTCACAACCGGAAAGTCCCGGTCTGCAAACAGTTCTTCAAAAACGCGCGCAACCGCCCCGGGCCGGCCGCAGTCGGTAAACGATCCGGCCGCCAGGCCGCAGATTTCCGCAAAGCAACCGGCATAATCCATCTGCGTGAGCATACGGTCAATCCGGTAGGGCTTTTCCTTGGTATCCTCGATAAACAGGATGCATCCGCGAAAATCCGGGGCATACGGCGTGGCCAGCAAATGGCACAGGGTCGCCAGGTTGCCGCCGATCAACGGTCCCCTGGCGCGGCCCGGCCGGATGACCTGTCCGTGGCGTGCTTCGACTTCAACGGGCCGGGTTCCGCCCAAAGCGGTTCTGATCCCGTCGAGTGTACCCTGATCCGCCTCTGCCAGGGAACTCACCATGGGACCGTGGAAAGTGACCATCCCGCAGCGCGTATGCAGGGTGGTCAGCAGCGCAGTGACATCGCTGCATCCGATAAAAATCTTTGGATGTTGGCTGATGGCAGGATAATCAAGTTCAGGCAGCAGGCGCAGGCTACCGTAGCCTCCGCGCGCGCACCACAGGGCTTTGATGTCCGGAACGCTGAAAAAAGCCTGGATCTCGCGCGCCCGCTCGCCGCTCGTTCCCGAAAAATAGCCATTTTTCCGAAACAAGGTCTCGTCAAACACCGGGGAATAGCCCATTTTTCCCAGAACCTCGATGCCCCGGTCAAAACTGTCCCGTTCAAAGGGGCTTGCCGGAGCAACAATGCCGACGCGGTCTCCGGGTTGAAGCGATACCGGACATTGCAATTTCATTGCTTCCCGCTGATTGAATACGAACGTCCTTCAGTCTGCCGGATCATATACCTTGGTATTTCATTTTTAACGCGCTTGTCAGAAATTTCAAGCTAAATTGAGGGTTTCAAATTTTGCCGCAACTACCGCGTCAGATGCAGTCTCGCATAGTCCACTATAGCTCGTCTGCATCTTCCTTGTATCTGCGGCAAACTTGAAAATCGCTCAATTTAGGTTCAAATTTGATTCGGACGCAGAAATCGGGCAAATTCGTCATTTCTGGATAGGCACTACTTACGCTGCAGCGCGGCCCGTATAAATTCAAGAAACAGCGGATGGGCTGACATGGGCCGGGACTTGAACTCGGGGTGGAACTGGCAGCCCAGAAACCAGGGGTGGTCCTTTAATTCCACGATTTCAACCAGATCGCCCCTGGGCGAAAAACCGGAAAACACCATCCCGTGTGCCTCGAGCGGCTCCAGGTAATCATTGTTAAACTCGTAGCGATGCCGGTGTCGCTCGGAAATATCGGTGGCCCCGTATGCTTCGAATGCCTTGGTGCCGGATGTCAAGCGGCAGGGGTAAGCGCCGAGACGCATGGTACCGCCCTTTTCCGAGTTGGCATCCCGCCGCTGAATCGTTTGGGTGCGCTCGTCAAACCACTCGGTCATCAGATAGATTACCGGTGCTTTGGTTTCCGGCTTGAACTCCGAGCTGTGCGCATCCGCAATTTCGGCAACATTCCGGGCGAATTCGATCACGGCCAGCTGCATGCCCAGGCAGATGCCGAAATAGGGTATCCGGTTTACCCGGGCATACCGGATGGCCTCGATTTTCCCCTCAACCCCCCTGGCGCCGAATCCCCCGGGCACCAGGATACCGTGGGCACCGGCAAGCGCTTCAGCGCAGTTTTCCGGGGTCAGTGTCCCGGAATCCACGAATGACAGCTCCACCCTGGCGTTATTGGCAATCCCGCCGTGATACAATGCTTCGTTCAGGCTTTTGTAAGATTCGGTCAGATCCGTGTATTTGCCCACAACCGCGATGGTCACCTGCTCCTGGGGGGACTTGTAGCGCTGGACCATGTTTTCCCACTCCTCCAGCCGCGGGGCCCCGGTCCAGATATTGAGGATCTCCAGGATCTTGGCGTCCAGGCCTTCCTTGTGAAACACCAGGGGACACTCGTAGATGCAGTCCACGTCCTTTGCCGTGACGACCGCATCCTGGCTCACATTGCAGAACAGGGCGACTTTTGCCTTGATGTCCGGATGCAGATACCGGTCGGTTCGGCACATGAGAATATCGGGCTGGATGCCGATGCTCCGGAGTTCCTTGACGCTGTGCTGGGTGGGCTTGGTCTTGAGTTCGCCCGCGGCCGCGATATAGGGAATAAAGGTGAGATGAACATAGAGCACGTTGTCCTTGCCCGCGTCAAAGCGGAACTGACGGATGGCCTCGAGAAACGGCAGGCTTTCGATGTCGCCGATGGTCCCGCCGATCTCCACAATCACGATATCCGCATCATTGGAGGACTTCCAGATGCTTTCCTTGATCTCGTCGGTAATATGGGGAATCACCTGCACGGTACCGCCGAGGTAATCGCCCCGGCGTTCCTTGTTGATCACGGAATGATAGATCTTGCCGGTGGTGAAATTATTGTCGCGCCCCAGCCGGACGGTGACAAACCGCTCGTAATGTCCCAGATCCAGGTCGGTTTCCGCCCCGTCGTCGGTGACAAATACCTCGCCATGCTGAAAGGGATTCATGGTCCCCGGATCCACGTTGATGTAAGGATCGAGCTTCAGCAATGTCACGCTCAAGCCCCGGCTTTCGAGCAAGGCCCCGATCGAGGCGGAAGCAAGGCCCTTGCCCAGAGATGAAAGCACCCCGCCGGTTACGAAAATGAATTTGGATTTGCCTGGCATACCGCTCCTCGCTCGGGTTTTTCAGCTAATGATGGCTTCGTAAAAAGTCCAGAAGCTTTTATAACCGACAAATAATAAAAAAAACTTATTGATTTTTCTTAACACTTAATCACTTAAAACTTAACACTGCCTGTAAAAAAGACTTTTTACA
>CAZTHW010000080.1:0-9990 GCA_964613595.1 uncultured Desulfobacteraceae bacterium
CATAGAATCCGTCCATGATGTCGCTGACCGCCTTGCCCCATTCCGAGATGTGCAGGTCTTCGTAGGTCACCAGCTCGGTGATGGAAAAACAGTCGTGCAGCTCCATCATGCTGATTTCCTCCCTGGGGTTTTCGATCCGGGCTTCCTTATAGGCCTGGGTGCTGCACTTGGACGTGGTGATAAAATGATCGCCGTCCCAGTCGTTAAACCCCATCTCCTCGCCGCTGCTTAAGGCAAGCTGCAGCGCCTTGACCGAAACAAAATCCTTTTTCCCCATTTTCCGGGCGATTTCCGGTGTGGTGACAATCGCGCACGCCGAGCCGTCGCTGACCCCGCAGCAGTCAAACAGGCCCAGGGGATGGGCGACAATGGGCGCGGCCATGACCTGATCGTCCGTGACCTTTTTTCTCAGGTGCGCCTTGGGGTTCATGGCGCCGTTTTCATGGCTTTTGGCAGACACGTGGGCCATAGCCCGCTTGAGGTCCTCGTCCTTTATGCGGTATTTGGCGGCATAGGCGCTGGCCAGTTGGGCAAAGGAGCCCGGCGCGGTCAGATTGGGCCACCACTGCCATGCCAGGGATCCGGTGTTTGAGCCGCCGGCTGGCAGGCCGCCGTAACCGGTGTCCTTGAGTTTTTCAACGCCAAGGGCCAGGCACACGTCGTAGGCGCCGGAGGCTACTGCATAGCATGCCCCGCGGAAGGCTTCAGTACCGGTGGCACAGTAGTTTTCCACCCGGGTTACCGGAATCATGGGAAGCCGGAGCGTGGTGGCAAGCGGCATGGCGGTTTTGCCCACGTTGATTTCATCCATGCAGGTGCCGAACCAGGCGGCCTCGATGTCTTTGGGCTCCACCCCCGCATCGCTGATCCCTTCTTCAAAGGCTTCGAGCATGAGTTCCTCTGCGCCAACGTCCCATCGTTCTCCGAAGCGGGTGCACCCCATGCCGATGATTGCCACCTTGTCCCTGAT
The DNA here is from genome assembly GCA_964613595.1 of uncultured Desulfobacteraceae bacterium. Lineage (GTDB taxonomy): Bacteria > Desulfobacterota > Desulfobacteria > Desulfobacterales > Desulfosalsimonadaceae > Desulfosalsimonas. Next base: position 971 of record CAZTHW010000080.1, read on the forward strand.
GCCTGTTGCCATATCGTATCCTCCTTATATTGATAAATCCGAAATCCGAATATCGAAATTCGAGACAATGACAGAAATATGAATCCTAAATTGGCCGATCAACAGCTTTGTTTTGATCATTCGGTCATTTGGAAATTCGAATTTCGAGTTTATTCCTTACCCTCGTCCGGCGACACCAGTGCAAAAAGCGCCGCATTGGCATCCTCGAGGGGCCGGGCATCGTCCATGCGGTTGATTTTTTCAAAGTTTTCACTGACCTCTTCAGGCGTGGGCGGGTTTTGCCCGTCTCCGAGCCGGGCCCCCGGGCCCGTCAGCACAGCGGCGCGGTTGAAATAGCCCATGCCGGCATTAAATATCTGTCCGGTTTCCCCGCACTGCTGGCTTGCCAGGTAGACCACCATGGGCGTGACCAGTTCCGGCTTCATTCGTTCCAGGACATCGGGCGGCATGATGTCTTCTGTCAACCTGGAGGCGGCCAGGGGCGCCACCGTGTTCACGTGGATGTTGTATTTTTTTCCTTCAAGCTTCAGGGTGTTCATCATGCCCACCTGGGCCATCTTGGCCGCGGAGTAGTTGGTCTGGCCGAAGTTGCCGTAAAGGCCCGCGGCCGAGGCGGTCATGATCACCCGGCCGTATCCCTGCTCCCGCATGACCCGGAATGCCGGGCGGGTGACATTGTAGGCGCCGTTTAGGTGCACGGCCAGCACTGCGTTCCAGTTTTCCGGCTCCATTTTTGTAAAACTCTTGTCGCGCAGGATGCCGGCATTGTTGATGACGATGTCCACGCGCCCGTAGTTGTCCAGGGCGCACTGGATGATGCTTTCTCCGCCTTCGGGTGTGGCCACGTTGTCGTAGTTGGCCACAGCCTCGCCGCCGGCTGCCCGGATTTCATCCACCACTTTCTGGGCCGGGGCGGTCGATCCCTCGCCGGAGCCGTCCCTTGCACCGCCAAGGTCGTTTACCACCACCTTTGCACCGCGCAAGGCCAATTCCAGGGCGTAGGATTTTCCCAGTCCGCCGCCGGCACCGGTGATGACCGCTGCCTGCCCGTCAAACCGGATTTTCGCCATTTCCTCTGCCGCCCCGGGGATGGGCCGGGCTTTCCAGAAATAGTTGACAAACCCGCGCTCCTTGTCCTGGGTCCGCTTGCGGAAGACCATCTGCATGGGCAGGCCCACCTTGACCCCGGACATATTGCAGTCGGTAAAATCGGCCATGAACCGGCCGCCGCCGTCAAACTGGATCATGCCGTAAATATGGGGCGGGTCGTATGAGACCGCCAGCATGTCGCCGGTAAAGGTCTTGACCCGGGCCGGCTTGTCTGCAAACTCGTAGTCCGCCTGGGTATGTCGTGCGGTGCATTCCGGGTTGACGCAAACATCAGTCTTGGGAAACTGCGGTGTGCCGCACTGGTTGCATTTTCCACCCACAAGGCCCAGGATCATCTTTCTGCGCCGCCACAGTGTGGTTACGGCCGTCTGGGTGGGGGCTTCGGCCCGGATGCCCATTTCCGGGTCAATTAAGTCCCTGAACACCAGCCACTTGGGATAATTTTCCACGGGTTCCCGGTTTTCCAGCACGGTTTTCACCCGTGGGGTGTCCTTGAATTCGCCAATGGCCTCGGTAACCGTAAAGCACAAGGCGTCGCTGCCCTGGCCGAATCCGGCCACAACGATTTTTTCGCCCGGCTGGGCCGCATCCAGTGCGGCGGCCAGCATGAGCAGGGGATGGGCGCAACCCGTGTCCCCGCAAACCTCGTGCATGTTGTCGATTACGGATTCCGGATCTGCCCCGAGTTTCTTTGCGATTTTCTTGTGCTCCGCCTTGAAAAAGCAGGGATAGACCAGCTTGTCAACCTGATCGATGGTGAGTTCCAGCTTTTGCAGCAAACCGTTGACAGCTTCCGGGATGATCTTGGAGTACCCCTCGTCTCTGACCCAGCGTTCCTCCCAGGTGTAGTCAAACCGGTTTTGTGCGCCCCGGTAGTGATCCACGAAATCATAAGAAAGGCTGTAGGCGCCGTTGAACTCGGCGATGACATTTTCGCTGCCCACGGCAAACGATGCCGCCCCGTCGCCGTACCACATCTCGTAAAAACCGCCGGGCTTGGTCTGACGGCAATCCGCGGCCGTGACCAGCAGGTTGCCGCCGCCACCACCCGCGGCCTCCAGGGCTGAGAGCAGGGCGCCGGTGCCGGCTTTCTGGGACGCGGTAAAATCCGCGGAGCGGATATCCTGCCTTAAATTTAATGCCGTCGAAACGATGCCGGCGTTCTGCCGGTCAGCAAAGGGAAAGGATGTGGATGCCAGGTACAGCCCGTGGATTTCCTGTTTGTCCGGCTTTTCCAGGCAATTCCTGGAGGCCTCCACGGACATGGTGATGGCGTCTTCGTCCCAGTTGCACATGGAACGCTCGCCCTGGGCCACCATGATAATGGCCGGGGCAAACCAGCCCATGGCCTGGTAGATTGCAGAGCGCGAAAGCCGCAGCCGGGGAACATATGCGCCGTATGAAGTAATGCCGATCATATTTGCACTCCTTTTATTCAAGGGTGAACGATTCAGTAAAAATAAATTCGTTTATAACCACGAAGACCACGAAGACCACGAAGATCAAACAATAAAAATATATTTCTTCGAGTGCTTTGCATCCTTCGTGTACTTCGTGTTTGGCATAAAGCATGTGCAATTACGCAACGGGTCACGTATAAGATCTCCTGGTTCAGTGTTTTATCGGCGCCATTTGCCTTTGCACTTAAAGGCGGAACAGTTTTTCAATCAGCTGGGACTTCATTACGTCGCCGCCGATTTTGAGCTTGCCCGAGGTATATGCCTGCATGGCCGGCAGTTCGCCGTTAATCATGGCCAGAAAATCTTTGTCCTCCATTTTCAGGGTGCAGGTGGGCTTCTCATGGGTGCCCGGCTCCACCGTGCACGTGCCGTCGGCGACGATACAGTACCAGTCGCCGCCGCTTTCCCCGGAGATGTGATACTGGAACACCACGTCCACGCCCTTGGCCGCATCCGCGTTAAAAGCCTGGGGCATGGCGGCAAATACGGCCGCCGGATCGGTGTATCCGCCCGCGTCCTGTTCTTCGCCGCCGGCCTGGGACTGGGCGGCAAACGCGTTCATCACGTCCATGACCTGCTCATTTAATTCATTGTATTCCTTGCCGTTTGTCAGGGAGGCGATTTTGTCCAGATCGGCCGCGACCTGCTCGGCATCGGCAGCGGCGTCTGCCTGGCCCAGTACGGCGCCCGGCCCGGTAACTACGGCCGCGCGGTTAAAGCATCCCATGCCGGCATTGTAGATCCGGCCGGAAACCGGGCACCGCTCGGAGCAGAGATAAAGCACCAGGGGGGATACGAATTCGGGCTTGACCTTGTCGAGCAGTTCAGCGGGCAGCACGTCCTCGGTAAGCCGGGAGGCGGCCAGCGGCGCCACGGTATTGACGCGGATGTTGTATTTTTTGCCTTCGAGCTTCAGGGTGTTCATGAATCCCACCAGGCCCATCTTTGCCGCGGAGTAGTTCGCCTGGCCGAAATTGCCGTAGAGCCCGGCCGCGGAAGTGGTCATGATGATGCGGCCGTATCCCTTCTCCCGCATGACCCGGAAAGCCGGCCGGGTGACGTGGTAGGCGCCGTTAAGATGCACGTCAATCACCCCCTGCCAGGTTTCCGGCTCCATCTTGGCAAAGCTTTTGTCCCGCAGGATGCCGGCGTTGTTAATCAGGATGTCCACCGTGCCGTAATTGTCCAGGGCGGTCTGGACGATGTTTTCACCGCCCTCGGGGTCGGCCACGTTGTCATAATTGGCCACTGCCTCGCCGCCGCCGGCCTTGATTTCGTCGACCACTTTCTGTGCCGGGGTGGCCGAGCCCTCGCCCGAGCCGTCCCGGGTGCCGCCCAGGTCGTTGACCACCACCCTGGCGCCCCGGGCGGCCAGATCCAAGGCATATGCCTTGCCCAATCCGCCGCCTGCGCCGGTAACAATGGCCACCTGCCCGTCAAAGCGGATTTCATCCTTGGGAAGCTCTCCGTATTCGCATATGCCGTTGGTAATCACGGGCTCTCCGGTTTTCGCATTTACGGTCTGCCAGGCGGCCCTGCCGTTATCCAGCTTCCAGATCTGGGTCTTGATGGGATCTCCCGGGTAAAGCGCCTTTGAAAAACGACAGTCAAACCGGTGCATGCGCTCGGGTTCTCCCGGGATCAGCTTGCCGATCAGGGCGCGGCAGGCAAATCCGTGGGTGCACAGGCCGTGCATGATCGGATGGTCAAAGCCGGCCATTTTGGCAAAGTCCGGGTCCACGTGAAGCTGGAACACGTCTCCGGAGAGGCGGTATAAAAGCGGCTGGTCCGGAGATGGCTGGTCTTCGATTTCATAGTCGGGTTCCCGCTCCGGAATGGGGCTTTCGGTTTTCGGGGCGGGCTCGCCGCCGAATCCACCGTCAAGGCGGGAGAAAAGTTTGAGCACGCTGGTAAACAGGCGCTTGCCGTTTTCGTGATATGTCTGGCTTTTGCCCACGATGAGCGCGCCCTTATCCGCGCCCATGTCGTAAATGTTGGTGATTTCCCCCTCGGTGATGAGCTTGCCCTCGGTGGGAATGGGGTTGTGAAAGATCAGCTGCTGTTCTCCGTGCAGGATTCCCGCCAGGTTGACGTTTGCCTTGATCCCGAAGTGGGAGAGAAATTCGAAGATCGCGGCAATGCCGAAGCTGGGGATAACCTTGAGGTCCTTTTCATACACGTAGTTGAGCTCGTCAAAACCGGCGCCCACGCCCAGGGCGTATAACACCACGTCCTTCCATGAATACGCCGTGGTAACAGGGCCGATTTTCTCACCGACGGCATCCAGGTTCAGCGCCATGTGCCTGCCTCCTTATTTTGATGGGATTTGGGGATATATGCCGAAATCAAACCGGTGCTGGATAAAGGTTTAGCACGCATTGGTAACCGGGGCCGAAAAATTAAAGCAATTTATTCCAGCAAATGATGGGGAGATCATAAAATGTTTTTTTCTGCCTTGTCAAAGCTTTTTTGTCTTTTCAATGCAGTGTTGCAGGAAGTTTTTGATATTTGCGCCGTTCGTATTATTTTTAAAAAAAACAACCCGTGCCTTGTGCAAACCCCTTTAAACAAGGAGGGCCGTTATGCCCGTTGGACTGCTTGCCGTTTTTGCCTTTGCCCCGATTCTCGTGGCGCTTGTACTCATGGTGGGACTGCGCTGGCCTGCAACGCGGGCCATGCCGCTGGCCTGGCTGGCTGCAGCAGCAGCCGCAGTGTTTGTCTGGAAAATGGACCTGATTGCCGTGGCAGCTTCAACGCTCCAGGGATTTGCCAGTGCGGTGACGGTTCTGCTCATTGTATTCGGCGCGTTGATGATTCTCTATACCCTGTCGGAAAGCGGAGGTATGGAGACGATCAATCACGGGTTCCACGGAATTTCAACAGACCGCAGGGTTCAGGTCATTATTATCGCATTTCTTTTTGAGGCGTTTCTGGAAGGAGCGGCCGGATTCGGCACGCCTGCGGCAATCGCCGCCCCGCTGCTTTTGAGCCTGGGCTTCCCGGCCCTGGCAGCCGTACTGGTGGCCCTGATTTTAAATACCGTGCCGGTGACCTTCGGGGCCGTCGGGACGCCCGTCTGGTTCGGGCTGAAGAACCTGGAGGGCAAAATCGAAGCAGCCGTATCCGAGCACGGCGCCAGCCTGCCTTTTTCGGATATGGACGGGTTTAACATGCTCGTGGGCCAGTGGTCTGCCGTGTTTCATACCGTCATGGCCTTTGTGCTGCCCATATTCGTAGTCTGCCTCATGACCCGGCTTTTCGGACAAAACCGTTCCTTTAAGGAGGGCCTTGCCATATGGAAATTTTCTCTGTTTGCATCTGCGGTTTTTGTAATCCCTTTTCTGGGTTCGGCCTTTTTTATCGGCGAGGAATTCCCTGCGCTCATCGGCGGACTGGTCGCGCTGCCGGTGGTGCTTTATGCGGCCATGCGGAAATGGCTGCTTCCCGCACAGAGCTGGGATTTCGGGCCCCAGTCGACCTGGGAGGCAGAATGGACCGGGGAAATCGCCACTGCGCACAAAATCGAGTTTACCCCGCAAATGAGCCAGTTCCGGGCATGGCTGCCCTATGTTCTTATCGGCCTGATTCTGGTGCTGACCCGGGTGCAGTTTCTGCCCCTGGTGCAGTGGGTCAAGGCCTGGAGCATCGGCGTGTCGGATATTCTCGGCCAGGCGGGTATCAATTACAGCCTGCAGCCCTTCTACAACCCGGGCATCATTCCCTTTATCCTGGTGGCCGTGCTGACCGTGGCGCTGCACCGCATGCCGCCACAAAAAGTCAAAAAGGCATGGAGCGAGGCTTTCCGCCGAATGAAAAATCCGACCATTGCATTGATTTTTGCCGTGGCCCTGGTACAGATATTTAAGAATTCGAGCATGAACCCGGTGGGCTATGCTTCCATGCCCCTTTCCATGGCCGAGGCAGTGGCCGCCGTGGCCGGGGGGACATGGCCGCTGTTTGCCCCGTTTATCGGTGCCCTGGGCTCGTTTATCACCGGCAGCAACACGGTTTCGGACCTGCTGTTTGCCGAATTCCAGTACAACATTGCCGCCGCACTTGAGCTGCCCCGGCAGATTATCGTCGCCCTGCAGGCAGTGGGCGGGGCCATGGGCAACATGGTTTGCATTCACAACATTGTGGCGGCCTCGGCCACGGTGGGCCTGGTGGGCATGGAAGGCGTGATTTTGAAACGCAATGTTGTGCCCCTGCTGCTTTACGGGTTCGTGGTCGGCGGCATGGGGCTGGTTTTTGCCTATCTGCTGTTTCCGGCGGCATTTTGAGCAAAAAAACGGACATTCGGGAAAGATGATGGGGTATGATGAAGAAAAAACTGGTAAGCGAATTTGAAAACCTGGTGGGGCGGGAAAATGTCATGGCAGAGCCGGCCGACCGGCAGGCGTATTCATATGATTCGGCCGTGCTGGAACCGGTGGTGCCGGCACTGGTGGTCCGGCCGGAAACATCGGCTCAGCTCGGCAAAACCGTGCGGCTGTGCAATGATAACGGACTGCCCCTGACCGTGCGGGGTGCGGGCACGAACTTAAGCGGCGGCACCATCCCGGCGGCAGCCAATGCGGTGGTGGTGACAACCAACAGGCTTTCCGATATTATCGAAATCAATTCAGAGGATATGTATGCCGTTGTTGAACCCGGGGTGATCACTGCCCAATTTGCAGCCGCAGTAGCGGCAAAGGGGCTTTTTTATCCCCCGGATCCGGGCAGCCAGACCGTGTCCACGCTCGGCGGCAACGTGGCGGAAAACGCCGGCGGACTGCGCGGTCTCAAGTACGGGGTTACCAAGGACTATGTCATGGGCATCGAGTTTTTCGATGTCAACGGCGAACTGGTCAAGTCCGGATCGAAAACCGTCAAGTGCGCCACGGGATTTAATCTTTCCGATTTAATGGTGGGGTCCGAAGGGCTGCTCGGGGTTTTCAGCCGGATCATATTCAAGCTGATTCCGCCGCCCAAGGATTCCCGGGCCATGATGGCCGTGTTTGACTCGGTGGAAAAGGCTTCGGAAACCGTTTCCGCCATTATTGCCGAGCAGATCGTGCCCTGCACCCTGGAGTTTCTTGACAACTTTACCATCCGCACGGTCGAGGATTTCCGGCATGCCGGATTGCCGACAGACGCCGGGGCCCTGCTGCTCATCGAGGTTGACGGGCACCCGGCAGAGGTCGAAGATGACGCGGAAAAGATCCGAAAAATCTGCGAGCAGAAAGGAGCCGGGAAAATCCAGCGCGCGGGATCGGCAGCAGAAAAGGACCTGATCTGGCAGGCCCGGCGCGATGCGTTGCCCGCCCTGGCGCGATTAAAGCCCACCACGGTGCTCGAGGATGCCACCGTGCCCAGAAGCCGGATTCCGGAGATGGTCAAAAAAATCCGGGACATCGGGGAGAAATACCACATTGACATCGGCACATTCGGCCACGCCGGAGACGGCAATCTGCATCCCACTATTTTGACCGATAAGCGCGATAAAGATGAATTTGCGCGCGTGGAACAGGCAATTGACGAAATTTTCGAGGCGGCCCTGGCCATGGGCGGCACCCTTTCCGGCGAGCACGGCATCGGACTGGCCAAGCGCAAGTACCTGGAAGGCGAGACCAGCCGGGGCACGATCCGGTATTCCAGGCGGCTGAAGGAAACGTTTGATCCGGGCAATATCCTGAATCCCGGCAAAGTGATCGGAGACTAGTGCATGGCGGATATTGAAGAACTGGTGCGGCTGTTAAAGGAGCTGGAAGAAGAACTGGTCCACTGCACCCGCTGTGGCATGTGCCAGGCCGTATGCCCCCTGTATGGGGCAACCGGCCGGGAAACCGACGTGGCGCGGGGTAAAATCGTGCTCGTGGAAAACCTGAGCAAAGAGATCCTGGATGACCCGGAAGCGGTCAAACAGCGCCTGGACCGCTGTCTGCTGTGCGGATCGTGCGAGGCGGCATGCCCGGGGGGGGTGCCGATCATGGATATTTTTTTGAAGGCCCGGGCCATTATCACCGGGTACCTGGGCCTGTCCCCGGTGAAAAAAGCCATTTTCCGGGGATTTCTTTCCAACCCGGACCGCTTTGACAAACTGCTGAAATGGATGGCCCGTCTGCAGGGTCCGTTTTCCAGGCGGGTCAGTGAAACCCTGGGCTCCTCATGTGCGCGGTTCATGTCCCCGGTTATCGGGAACCGCCATTTCATGCCGATCGCCTCGGAGGCCTGGCATAAAAAGGGGCATCGGCAATTTTTGCGGCCCAGGGACTCGGGTATCCGGGTGGTTTTTTACCCGGGATGCCTGGTGGACCGGATTTACCCCCGGGTGGCAGAAGCGGTCATGAAGGTTTTCCAATACCACGAAGTAGATGTGTTTGCCGCAGACAGGGTGCCGTGCTGCGGCATTCCGGCGCTTTCCGCAGGCGACCGCCAGAGCTTTGAAAAATTGGTCCGGCAGAACATGGA
>CAZTHW010000081.1:0-9918 GCA_964613595.1 uncultured Desulfobacteraceae bacterium
GAGCGCCGGACTTCGAATCCGTAGGCCGCAGGTTCGAATCCTGCCGGGCGCGCCATAAGGATTCCCCAGGCGTTGCTAAGACCCGCCGCCCCGCACCGGCCAGAGGAAAAATTCCGGGTTGGGCTTAAACCCCACGCCGACTGCCCCGTCTTTAAGATACAGGGCCCAGGCATAGCGGGTTTCATATTGGCTCGTGGTGGCGGACCAGTAAAAATCCCGAACATCGGAAAACAACTCTGGCGAGGGCAGGGCCGGGCTGTGGGCACCCAGGTCCACCAGGCTCTCCAGTTCCCGGATATGGGGCAGGCGCCAGTCGCTATAACCGGATGCAGACTGCCGGTTTATCCGGTCGATGAGATCGCGGGCCGCCTGCCAGGCAAGCGGCCGACCGGCGGGATCGGCATTTCGCATCCAGGTCAGCCCGGTCATGTGATCTGTCACCGTATCCGGGTGCACGTCAAAGCGCGGGCTCGGCCAGGGCCTGCCGGCATGGATTGATGCGCCCTGCAGCGTGCCCTTGCAGTCCTCGATCCGGCCGCGTTCGTCAAAACACTGTTTCTGCCCGGTCAGAAAAACCGTTTGGGCCATGTTTTGTGTGCGCACGGGCCAGACCATGTATGAAGCATACTTCATGCCCCGGTAGACCTTGGCGCCGCCCATGTGAATATACCAGGCCTGCTCCGGCAGGCGGGCGCATGTGGTGGCGCTCCAGTAATATCCGGGAAATACGTTTTCAAACGGATGGCCCTCAGGCAGGGCCGGATTGATTTGGCTGTGGCTGACAAGGGAAAACAGTTCCCGCCGGTTGGGAAGCCGCCAGTCTGCATAGCCGGCAAATTGGCGGCTGTTAAGCGCTTGCACAAAATCGAAGGCTTCCATCCAGGTCAGCGGAAATTCCGCAGGCGCGGCATCCCGGCTCCACATCAGGCCGGTGCGCAAATCCGTAACAATCTTGCTATAAGGCTCAAATCGATTGTGCATTTACAGCCCCCGGCTTTTCCCGTAAAAAAATATAACATATTGATCCGTGTAAAAATTTGAAACGCTCAATTTAGGTATTAGGATTTTTTAATATCCAGGCTTTCGATTACACCGCAGGCCAATGGTTTGTCAATTAGCAGGTGAAGATATACATGCCTTAATTTGGCCTTGCCTGTCTGCGGATTCTTCAGTAGTTTTAATTTTTTATGCCAAAAACAGCTTTTCAGGCCGCACCATAACGACAAGTCAGAAGGGAACCGGAGAAAATGAGCGCAGGCAATCACAAGATCCGGATCAAAAAGACCCGGCCGCTGACAGAACGCAAATACGTCAATATGTTCGAGGTCGTGTATTCGGACAGAAACGGCAATGAACGGATCTGGGATTTTGTCTCCCGCCAGAATCCGCCCAAGATCGAAACCGGTGCGTTTGACACCGTGGACGCGGTGATCATCGTACCGTATCACGTACCCAGCGGCAAGCTGGCCATAATCCGGGAGTTTCGGCTGCCGCTGGATGATTACCAGTACGGATTTCCGGCCGGCCTGGTGGATGCCGGAGAAAGCGCGGAACAAAGCGCGGTCCGGGAACTGGAAGAAGAAACCGGCCTCGCGGTCACCCGGGTGCGCCGGACCAGTCCGCCCATTTACGTATCCTCAGGCCTCACCGACGAATCCATAATGATGGTATACGTGGACTGCCAGGGCGAGCCGTCCAATAAGAATGCCGGCAGCGCCGAAGACATTGAAACCGTGTTCCTGTCCCGGGAGCAAGCCGGGCGCCTGATGAGCGACCCGGATGCGAAAATCGATGTCAAAACCTGGCTGGTCATGGAGTTATTCGTCGCCACCGGCGGGGTATAGGGATTTTGAAACATTCCTGCGGCTGAGAAAGGAATCAAGTCTCCTCTTGACTCTTGTCCATGGGGGCGCCTTCAGGCAAAGTATTGTTGAAAACATGCGGTAAGAATTTCCGCGTTCACCCGCGCAAGCGGTTTTACCTCCGCTATGATCGGTGTCTTTCCATAATGGGCAAGGGCCTCTCGATTCTCCGGGCAGGGTTCTCCGTTCATCACAATGCCTGCAACGACGAGTCCCCGGCGTTTTAATTGTTCCAGGGAAAGCAGGGTGTGGTTGATGGTCCCCAGGCCGCTTTTGGCAACGAGCAGGACAGGCAGGCCGAGGTGTTTCATAAGGTCTATCATCATGGCTTTCTCATTGAGGGGAACCATGATCCCCCCGGCGCCTTCGACAATGAAATGCCGGGCGCTTCCGGGCAATTGAAAGGCGTCAAGATCGATGCGAAGGCCGTCGGCCCTGGCCGCGGAGTGTGGTGACAGGGGACGCGAAAGCCGGTAGGTTTCCGGGTGAAAATGACGTTGCGGCAAGCCGGTAGCCTTCATAACCCACCTGGTGTCGGACATCTCCTCGTTGCCGCTTTGCACCGGTTTCCAGTAGATCCCTTTCAATCCCGCCATGAGAATAGCGGCGACCATGGTCTTGCCGATCCCGGTGTCTGTTCCGGTAATGAAAAACTGTTTCGGCAGTGGCATGCTCATTGGCGCTTTTCCTTTTTCCAACGGTTTAAGGCGTCAACAAGCCGGTTGATGTGTTCGTCCGTGTGAAGCGCTGTAAGGGCCAGCCGAATCCGTGAACGTCCCTTTTCGACACTGGGCGGCCGAATGGCCATGGCCAGGATGCCCGCATTTTCAAGTCGGGCCGAAAGGGCGAGCGTTTCCGCCTCGTCGCCAACGATTATCGGAATGATATGTGAAGTTGATTGGCCTGTTTCCCATCCCATGCGGTGCAGCTCCGTCCTCAGGGCTCCGGCCTTTTCCATGAGCTGTTCCCGCTCCCGGTCCATGGTCGGCACCAGGTCGAGGGCTGCATCCACGGCACCCGTCACGGCCGGTGGAAGTGCCGTGCTGTAAATGAATCCGGAGCAACAGTTGATCAGATAATCCCGCATTTCTTTTGAAAAGGCGCCGTAAGCGCCGAACGAACCCATGGCCTTGCCAAAGGTGCCCATGCAGCAGTCCACCTCAACCCCGGCTGTCAGGCCCATGCCCCGCGTTCCCAGAACGCCCGTTGCATGGGCTTCGTCAACGACCAGGATTGCCCCGTAGGCGCGTGCCATTTCAACCAGTCGTTTCACGTCACTGACGTCCCCGTCCATGCTGAAAACCGATTCGGTGACGATGAAAATGCGGCTGTATTTCATGCCGCGGCTTTTTTCCAATATCTCTTCAAGGTGCGCCAGGTCGTTGTGCCTGAAAACCGCAAGGGCGCAGCGGCAGAGGCGGGCGCCTTCGATGATGCTCCGGTGGTTGAGTCGGTCGGATATGATCAGTGATTGCCGGTCTGTCAGGGCCGGAAGAAGCGACAGGTTCGCCTGAAATCCGGAATTGAAAATCAGCGCCGCTTCGGTTCCCTTCAGCCGGGCGAGTTTTTCTTCCACCGCTTCGGTGCAGGGCAGGGTTCCGCACACCAGTCTGGAGGCCGTGGCCCCGGTTCCATAGCGATCCATGAATTTTGCCGCACGTTCCCGCAGCAGGGGATGTCGGGCCAGGCCGAGATAATCGTTGGAACAAAAGTTAATTAGAGGTTGTCCGTTTCGTTCAACCATGACGCCGTCGCGGGGTGTTACGGCAAGCAGAAAACGGAAATGATTCTCCCGCCGGCGCCGGGCCAGTTCTTCCTGCATAAAACGGGTTGCCGGGGCGTTTTTTTTCATTGTCGGCCCCCGGTCATTTTACACCTCCGGCAACCTCGACGATGGCCCCGGTCACGAGATCCAGGTCATCATCGGAGATGATGTAAGGCGGCATGGTATAAATCAGTTTTCCAAAAGGCCTGAGCCAGACGCCCCGCTTTACGAATTGTTTCTGGACGGCTGCAAGGTCTACCGGCGTTTTCATTTCCACAACGCCGATGGCTCCCAGCGCCCGGACATCGGCGACACCTGGAATACTAGCGCAGGGTGCCAGCCCGGATAGAAGGCGTTGTTCGATGCAATGAACAGTTTCCCGCCAGGGACGGTCAAACAGCAGCCGAATGCTCGCCGAGGCGACTGCGCAGGCCAGGGGGTTTGCCATGAAGGTGGGGCCGTGCATGAGCACGCCGCCGTTTTTTGAGATGCCGTCGCTTACCCGGTTTGTGGTTATGGTTGCGGCCAGGGTCAGATACCCGCCTGTAAGCGCCTTGCCCAGACACATGATATCCGGAGAAATTCCGGCATGGTCGCAGGCGAAAAGCTCGCCTGTTCGTCCAAAGCCGGTGGCGATTTCATCGGTCACGAGCAAAACGTCATAGGCCTCGCAGAGCGTTTTCACCTGGCGCAGATACTCCGGGGAATAAAAGCGCATGCCCCCCGCCCCCTGCACGATGGGCTCGAGCATTACCGCCGCCAATTCCCGGTGATGGGCTTCAATGAGTTTTCTGAAATTCTCGATATACGCATCGTCCCATGGTTCGTCGAAGCGGCAGCGGGGGCTTTCGGCAAAATAATGGCGCTGAAGGACGGGGGTGAAGTGCTCGTGCATGCCCGTAACCGGGTCGCACAGGGCCATGGCGCCGAAAGTATCGCCGTGGTACCCGCTGCGAACCGTGAGGAAACGATTTTTTTCGGGACAACCCATGCCGTGCCAGTATTGAAGGGCCATCTTGATGGCAACTTCTACGCTTACCGATCCGGAATCGGCAAAAAAAACCTTTTGAAGCGGTGCAGAGGTGAGTTCCACGAGCATTGACGCCAGATCCACCGCCGGCTCATGTGTTATGCCCCCGAACATGACGTGGCTCATCCGGTCGAGCTGGCCTCGGGCGGCCTCGTTTAAAACCGGGTGGTTATACCCGTGAATGGCGGCCCACCAGGACGACATGCCGTCAATTAGCTCCCGCCCGTCGGCTGTATAAAGCCGGACGCCATCCGCGGACTCGATCATGGTGGCTAAAGGGGGATCGGCAATGGAGGCGTAAGGATGCCAGACATGCCGGCGATCCCATTGGGCCAATCGGTGTTGCTTATCCATGGGCAGCTCCTACGCGGAAAACGTCACCGCTTGTGATCCGTTGCCGGATGCCGCCGGCGCATTCCAGGATGAGCGCCCCGTAGCCGTCGATATCCACGGCTTTGCCTTTAATGGGTTGTCTTTTGCCGGCAACCATGACATGCTTTCCCAGCATGTCACTTTGATCTTTCCACTGCTTCCGGATCGGTTCGAATCCTTCTGTTTGTAACATTTCCAGCGCTCCCTCGAGTTCATATAGAATGTCCCGGAGCAATTGCACCCGTTGCACGGTGCGGGTTGATCCGGTTGCAAGCGAGGTGCTTGTTTGCCGAATATCCGGGGGAAGCGCTGCGGATGTGATCGCCACGTTCACACCGATGCCGAGGATCATCCAATCCAATCGGTCCACTTCCGCGCTCATTTCTGCGAGGATACCCGCCGCCTTTCGATTTTGGATCAGCACGTCGTTGGGCCATTTCAAGCGGAGTTCAGTGGGCGTATGCCGTTGTATGGCCCGGACCAGGGCGACGGCTGCCACCAGGGGAATCCGGGTGACTTCGGCAAGTGTGATGCTGGGACGAAGTATAATCGAGACATAGAGGCCCCCGGGCGGCGACGCCCATGATCGACCGAATCGCCCGCGCCCGCCGCTTTGGGTTTCGGCAACCACGATCGTGCCATCCGGGCTTCCTTGAAGCGCCAGTGTTTTGGCGTGATCCTGGGTTGATTGCACTTCCTTGCAGGTTACGATCTCCCGGCCCAGAACACGGGTTTGGAGGTGTTCTGCAATTTTAGCCGCCAGGAGGCTGTCCGGCACGCTGTCCAGCGCATATCCCCGCCGGGGAGACGAGGAAATCCGGTATCCTTCCCGGCGCAGTTGATTTACATGTTTCCAGACGGCGGTCCGGGATATGCCCAGTTCCGTGGCCAGCGTTTCTCCCGATACGACCCGGGCCTGCTTTAATGATTTGAGGACGGCATCTTTCATGGCGGGGTTTGTTATCACGAATGCGTCTTATTGTCAACTATGCTGGCAAATCTGGTTGACAATAAGATGTACAATCTCCATTAATCACCAATACAGCAGAGAAGCGCGCGCAAGTCCTTCGTATCTATAAGCAGCAGCCCCGGCTGGAAAAACGCTTCAACACGACAAAGTCTGTATTGGAGGTGGCGCCTGTTTTTCTTGAAAAATCTACCCGCATCGAGGCCATAACCTTTCTCTACTTTGTAGCCCTGATGGTGATCAGCCTGATCGAAAGGGCGGTACGCAAAAAAATGGCTGAGGAATCGATAGAGTCTCTGCCGATTCTTCCCCAAAAGATGAAAACCGCCAGCCCAACCTGGAACAACCTGCGTTACCTGTTTAGAAACGTCCATTTGTCGCAAATTTTTATCAAAGATCATCTGGTCAAGCAGACACTAAAGGGCCTGCAGGAAATACATGTTGAGGTGCTGCGCCTTCTGGGCGTTCCGGCCTTGGCATATTACAGCCTTGCTGATGAACCGGGAACATGAACATGATAAATTGTCAGTCTAAAACAAAATTAAAAACTTTTATCTTTATTCATGCGAACTGTAAAATGGAAGAATCAGAAGGAAGAATATGCCACCGGTGACAGGTTTACCGGCGTTGATGGGGGACGATCTTACCGCCGGAGACGGGGAAGAAAATCGCCGGCGATGACAGTGTCGGCGGTTTTCTGACAAAAACGCTTCCCGCGGCCCAGGATAAAAAAATTGCAGTAATCGCCATGAAAATTTTCGGGGGCGGGCATTACGTTGCCCCGCATCTCGGGGTGACTCCTGAGCTGCTGCTGCGCTATGCGCTTGGCAAGCCTGTAACCGTTGCAATCGTAGGATGTTCAAGCACCGAAGAAGTTTAGACCCTGGCTGAGGCGGGCCGGTCAGCAAAGCCTCTTGAAAAGGCGGAACTGGAAAATCTTGTGGCCCCTTTCAGGGAAAATGCCCGGCAGGTTGCGTTTTACCGCGGGGTTATTTAGCGCGCCCATCCATCTCACTGCGTTCCGACAAAAAATGGCCGGAAGCTGCTTTCCGGGCGTTTCAGGGCGTCATCCAACTGCCGCAGCATCCCGTCTTTGTCTTCGGGCAGCTCGCCTGAAAGGTTAATATAGTTGGTGTAGTGATCGCTTCTAAGGCTTGTCGTAATTTCCAGATTTTCAACCAGACGCCTTGTTTCTTCCAGTATTTCGTGCGGTCCGCACATGTCAAAGTCCCCTTTTTGCACCCTGCGCAGCAGTGGCGTGGCCTCCTTGGGCACAAACGTCCTTAATCGCACGTATTCGGGTGCGATTTCATTCAAGGCAGAGGCGGTGTCCATTGCGTGCGCAGTGCTCAAACTTTTTCCGCCGATGCCCAGCATGACATAAGAGCTGTTTTCAATGCCCGCGGCTTTCAGCATCTGTCCGGCCCGGATCTGATCGGCGCGGGTGGCCCCTTTTTTGATATCAGCCAGCACCGCGTCGTTGCCGCTTTCAAGGCCCACGTGAATCCGGGTCAGGCCGGCGGCTGAAAGACGCCGCAGGCCTTCCGCGCCTTTTTCCAGGATATACCTGGAAGACCCGTATACCGTAATGCGCCCGAGTTCCGGAAAAATGCTGCAGGCGGCTTTAAATACGGCCTCAAGGGTCTCAACGGGTGCGGCAATGGTGTTTCCCGCGGGAAAGAAAATCGTGCGGACACGGCTGCCGTAGACCGTCCTTGCGGCTTTTAAATCCGCGATGACTTCTTCTGCCGGCCTTGCCCTGTATTTCGGGCCCTTTTTGTAGACCATGCAAAAGGTGCACTTGTTGTGCGGGCACCCCACGGTTGCCTGGATCAAAAGGCCGTCCGCCTCTGAAGGCGGCCGGTATATGGGGCCTTCATAGCGCATTACGCCCCTCCGATCCGGCAAATATCAGAATCAGGTACAGATTTCGTTTTCCGGGCCGTTTGATACATCAACAATCCATTCCATTCTTCTCTGGTACAAACCCGGTTTGAAGCAAAGACGCAAGCGGCGGGAACAGCGGTCGGGGCGGTTCTGACCAGTCAAACCACTGCCAGGCTTCGCAGCGGTCCGGCTCGCGAATCTCCGGCTTGCCGGTTTCACTGCGGGCCACTACAAAGAGGGTGACATAGTGCTTTTTTTCTTCCGGAAACACGTCGCTGGTGTAGGGCCCGCGCGAGACGGGATGGATGCAGAGCCCGGTTTCCTCCATCACCTCCCGCGCGGCGCAATGCTCCACGGTTTCGCCGTATTCCAGGTGCCCGCCGGGCAGCGCCCATGTTCCGGCACCATGCGAGCCCTTGCGCTTGCCGAGCAGAACAAGGCCGTTTCGAAGCACGATTACCCCAACGCCCACTATTGGCTGATTTTGTTTCATTTCTACCCGTCCAACCCCAGGGATGCGGCAATTGCCGGATCATACATGTTGATCCCCACGCCGCCCGCGCGCTTGGCCAGGGCCCGGACAAAGCCGAGGTATTCGCCCCGGTCTTTTTCCAGGGCTTCGGTATCCGAGGGAAACATCGATTTTCCGGTTTCTTCGAGTACTTTTTCAAATTCGTACCAGTACCGCCAGCCTTCTGCAAGGGTGTCTGCCCGGATATTGTTGATGCTGCTGTTGCAGCGCCAGTGTTCGTGCCACCAGTCCGCCGTCTTAAAGCTCCAGCACTCATCGTCCCAGAACGGTTTCCCGTGGGATTGCGTCCGGGCCAGGTGGGCGGGAACCGTCCGGATCGGCCGGGTCAGGCCGGGGCCGGCCATCCCCGCAAATCCGCCCGGACGAAGAAACCGCAGCAGATATCCCAGGTAGAGCACATCCGTGCCGAAATACTGGTAAGCATCAAATGATACGATTGCATCGAAAAAATTATCCGAAAAGGGCAGGGCATGGGCTTCTGCGCGCACCGGAAAGACCGAATCCCCCACACCGAAAGCCTCGGCGCGCTTCCGGTTGTAATCCGGCGTAATCCAGAGATCCGTTGCCCATACCTGCACCGCAAATTCCCGGGCCATGAAAATGCTGCTCATGGCCTTTCCGCAGCCAAGATCAAGCACCCGCATCCCCGGCGCAAGGGGCAGATCCTGCAGCAGCCATTCCGCCAGCCACAGCGCATTGGGCCCCATCTGGTTGTCCAGGATCCACTCCGGGTCGTATTTGGCAGACAGCGGAAATTCGGGTTTGATCAGCAGTTTTTTTATATCGGTCATATCGCAGCTCCGGAATTTAAAGCGGGTTTTGCAGGCATCTCGATATTACTTTTATTTCACCGGATCTCCAGGAAGAGCCGCGTGGTGACAATACCGGCGGCCAGAAGGGCGCAGGCAACCAAAAAACCGATTATAAACAGTTTGACCAGGCGCATGATTGATCACACGCGGGAATTCGAAAATCCGGTGGAAACTCGGGGAACATTTCAGCTCGTGCCCTTACTGCTTTCTTTTAAACTTGTTTATCATTTCCCTGTCCGCCTTTGAAACCCGGTAACTTTCCCGGGACTTCTGGATGGCCTTGTTATGGGTTTTATTATCCAGGCGGTTGCTTTGAAAAAAGGCGATGGTTTGCTGCGGAAACCCGGCCATGCACACGGATATGAGCCAGGCGTTTGCCATGTGCGCGTAATATCCGGGATGAGAAACACGCTGGCACAAATCAAATATCATCTCCAGGTTTTGTTTTTCAACATAATGCGTCAAAAGAATGACCATGCCGGCGCGGACAAAAAACTCATTGTCCGATTTCAGCCATTTGCTGACCACGGACAGCACCTGGTCTTTTTCCCGGGATATATGCTTGAAAGCGCCAACCGTGGAGTCCACCTGCGCCCAGTTATCCACCTTGCATAAAAAGTTTTCCGTCAGGGGCAGGAGTTCAACAAAGGATCTGTCCATATAAGACAGCACCAGGCCCTCGAGCATGATC
>CAZTHW010000082.1:0-9901 GCA_964613595.1 uncultured Desulfobacteraceae bacterium
TAATCACTTAAAACTTAACACTGCCTGTAAAAAAGACTTTTTACAGGCTTATCAGTTTTAAACAGCGGTTTATACGGTTTCGGCTACCGGCTCTTGCCCGGTTTCCGGCTGTTTTTGTTTTTCCACGTGAAACGTGATCTCATCGCCGCTGACGTCTGCAACTATCCGGTCGCCCTCGCTTACTTCGCCTTCCAGGATCTTCATGGAAAGCGGGTTTTCCACCAGGTGCTGGATGGTGCGCTTCAGCGGCCGGGCGCCGTAGACCGGGTCAAACCCCCGCCTTGCCAGCAGGTCCCTGGCCGCGTCCGTGAGATCGATTTCAATGCTTTTTTCCTCCAGCCGCTTTTCCAGGTGTTTGAACTGGATATCCACGATATCGCGCAGCTGTTCGCTGGTCAGGTTGTGGAATATGATCAGCTCGTCGATCCGGTTTAAGAATTCCGGCTTGAAAGTGGCGCGCAGCGAGCCCAGCACGCGCTCTTCCATCTGCTCCCGGTTCTGCTCGCTGTGATTCTGGATTTCCTGGGTGCCCACGTTGGACGTCATGATAATGATGGTATTTCTGAAGTCCACGGTCTTTCCCTGGCCGTCTGTCAGGCGGCCGTCATCCAGGATCTGGAGCAGTGTGTTGAACACGTCTGCGTGCGCCTTTTCGATTTCGTCAAACAGGATCACCGAGTAGGGCCGCCGCCGGACCGCCTCGGTGAGATATCCGCCTTCCTCGTAGCCGACGTATCCCGGCGGTGCACCGATCATGCGGGACACGGCGTGTTTTTCCATGTACTCGGACATGTCCAGGCGGACAATGGCCTGCTCGTCGTCATAGAGAAATGCCGCCAGGGCCTTGGCCAGCTCGGTTTTGCCCACGCCGGTGGGCCCCATGAAGATAAAGGACCCGATGGGCCGGTTGGGATCCTGCAGGCCGGAGCGCGCGCGCCGCACCGCGTTGGACACCGCTGTGACGGCCTGTTCCTGGCCCACCACCCGGCTCTTGATACGCTCTTCCATGGCCACGAGCTTTTCGCGCTCGGTCTCAAGCATCTTGGATACCGGGATGCCGGTCCACTTGGAAACAATATAGGCGATGTCCTCGGCATCGACTTCCTCGCGCAGCATGCGGCTGGTTTTCTGCAGCTCCACCAGTTTTGCGTTGGCCTCCTCGATTTCCTTCTGGATTTCGTTTCGCCGGCCGTAGCGCAATTGGGCCACACGCTCCAGGTCGCCCCGGCGCTGGGCCTGCTGCTCCTCGGTGCCGAGCTGGTCAAGCTCGGTTTTCAGTTCGCGCAGCCGCTGGATCGCCTGCTTTTCGTTCTGCCAGTGGGCGTTCATCCGGTGGTATTCCTCCTTTAAGCCCTCCAGCGTTTTTTCGATCTTTTGCAGGCGTTCCCGGCTGGCGTTGTCGGA
This sequence comes from uncultured Desulfobacteraceae bacterium, assembly GCA_964613595.1. Classification (GTDB taxonomy): domain Bacteria; phylum Desulfobacterota; class Desulfobacteria; order Desulfobacterales; family Desulfosalsimonadaceae; genus Desulfosalsimonas. The sequence continues at coordinate 1,405 of CAZTHW010000082.1, forward strand.
TTCCTTTTTCAGGGCCTCGCGCTCGATTTCCAACTGGGTGATGCGCCGCTGGATCTCGTCGATTTCCGTGGGCTTGGAATCGATTTCGATGCGCAGCCGGGAGGCAGCCTCGTCGATTAAGTCAATGGCCTTGTCCGGCAGAAACCGGTCGGTGATATACCGGTCAGACAATGTGGCCGCGCCCACGATGGCCGAGTCCTTGATTTTCACGCCGTGGTGCACCTCGTATTTCTGCTTCAGGCCCCGCAGGATGGACACGGTGTCCTCCACGCCGGGCTCAGAGGTCATCACGGGCTGGAATCGGCGCTCCAGTGCCGCGTCTTTTTCAATGTTTTTCCGGTATTCGCTGATGGTGGTGGCGCCCACGCACCGCAGCGAGCCCCGCGCCAGTGCGGGCTTTAACATGTTGGATGCGTCCATGGCGCCTTCGGCCGCACCCGCGCCCACCAGGGTGTGAAGCTCGTCGATAAACAGGATGATCTGACCCTCGGACTTTTCCACTTCCTTTAAAAGGGCTTTCAGGCGGTCCTCGAACTCGCCCCGGTACTTGGCCCCGGCGATCAGCGCGCCCATGTCCAGGGCAATAATGCGCCGGTCCTTGAGTGTTTCGGAAACGTCGCCCTCCACGATTCGCTGGGCCAGGCCCTCCACGATTGCGGTTTTGCCCACGCCCGGCTCCCCGATGAGCACAGGGTTGTTCTTGGTGCGCCGCGAGAGCACCTGGGCGATGCGCCGGATTTCCTCGTCCCGGCCGATGACCGGGTCGAGCTTGCCGAGTCTGGCCTGCTCGGTTAAATCACGGCTGTATTTTTCCAGGGCCTGGTACTTGTCCTCCGGGTTCTGGTCTGTAATGGTCTGGTTGCCCCGGATTTCGGTGAGCGCGTTTAAGATGTCGTCGCGCTTTAATCCGTGCCGCCCGAAAATGCGGGCGACATCGCCTTCCTTGGCCTCGGCCATGGCCAGGAAGATGTGCTCGATGGAGACATACTGGTCCTTCATGTTCGAGGCCGTGGTAAAGGCCGATTCCAGGAGCTTCTTGCACTGGTTGGAAATGTAGACCTCCGCGGTGCCTTCGACCCGGGGCAGTTTTTCCATGGCCGCGTTGACGTCTTTTTGCATCTCTGAGGGATTGGCCCCGATTTTCCGGACCATGGATACCACTATTCCCTGGGGATCATCAAGCATGCCGGCCAGCAGGTGAACGGCTTCGATCTGCTGGTGATTGTGCTGACTGGCCCGGGAATGGGCATCCTGAATCAGTTCCTGGGATTTTATGGTAAACTTGTCAAATCTCATAGAGACCCCCTTATACCTAAATCGCTCAATTTAGGTTATATATCGTTTCATCTCATGATCTACGTCATGAGGCAGCAATCTGATTGGATTCTTTGTATTTGGAATTACTCAAAAATACAATAAGCACGGAAGGCGGGTTGTCAATGCGGCCCCCGGGGGCCGGAGGGAAATAATTTTAATTGACCGGCGGGGCAGATGCCCTTATTTTTAATTTAATCAGTTGCAATTCGGCGTTTTTGCGGATCCGCGGTCCCTGGCAGGAAGGATGCAATTTCAACCCCAAAAGGGAGTGTCTATGACCAGGCAGACGTCTTTTACCAAGCACGAGCGAAAGGTCCTCCCGGATTTCCGGCAGAAAATCAACAGCTCGGAATCCACAGAGGATGTAAAGAAATTCTTTTCCTACACCGTAACCTCCTTGTTAAAGGAGATCCTGCCCGAAGATGTCACCCCGGAGTTCGAGGACATCCGGCTGGCCCCGGGATCCAGCCCGCCTTACCGGGTCAGCGCCAGGTTGATGGAAGCCCCGGAATTTTCCCGGACATGGCAGAATTCGGATCTTTCCAAGATGCTCGAGCGCCTGGCCGAAACCGCGCTGAACCGATACCGGCGCCTGGAAAAGCATCCGGAAAAGACCGATTCCAAGATTCAGCGCCGCTACGAAAACCGGTAGGCAAAGCGCGCCAGCCGGGCTAGAAGTTTCTGGGCTTGCAGATAATCTCCCGCACGCGCAGGTCAAATACATTGGTCTGATGCGCCGGTTTGACCACCAGGGCCGTATCTGCGCCCCGGCCGGTGCCGCCGATGGCAATCACATCGCTGCCTGACAGGGCGCCGCCGTCTGCGGCCATGATCGTGATTTCCACGCCCACCTTTGTGCCCTGGCCGAGCATGCGCAGGGTATCTGCCATGATCAGGGCGGGATAGCTCCCGCCGTGTTTTTTTGCAATCCCGCGTTCCACGCCGGAAAGCGCGTGGGTGGCTTCGATGACTCTGACCCCTTCCTCCTCCAGGTCCTTTCTGGTGTCTTCCTCCATGGATTTGGTGAAAGGCTCCTTGAAACCGCAGTGGTAGGTCACCGCGATGATCCGGACGCCCTTGAACATCTCCATGGCCTTGTATGCAGTGTGCCCGGTGGATGAGGCGACCACGACTTCGTTGATTTCAAGTTCCATGGCCCGGTCATATGCCAGTTCCAGGGTCTGCGCGGTGTTGTCCCGGCCGGCTGCTTCAAAATACGTGAAAAATTTGTCCATGCTCATGATGTCCTGCCGTGTGTTCAGGTTTGCGGGGTTTCTGCCGGATCGCAGGTCTGCTGCGGACCGATTTTCGGCTCAATTATCATTGTGATCAAAGCTCCTATATTGTACTATAGGAATAACGCACAGGAACTGCAAGCATAGCCAAACGAAAAAGCCCGTTTTTGAAGTCGGGTTTCGGAGAATACACATGATTATTGATATGCATACGCACCTGTTTCCCACGACAATCCGGGAAAACCGCGAAAATTTTTTTCTCGACGAACCGGCCTTTGCATTGCTCTACCGCGACCCCGGGGCCCGAATGGTGGGCTCGGATGAAATGGTCCGCGCCATGGATGAACACGGAGTGGATGTCTCTGTGGTCTTCGGGTTTCCCTGGATGAACCCGGATACCTGCAAGCGGCACAACGATTATATCCTGGAATCCGTAAACCGCCACCCGGACCGGTTCGTGGGGTTCTGCTGCGTCAATCCGTATACGCGGGAGGCTGAAAAGGAGGTGCAGCGCAGCCTGGACAACGGGTTGTCCGGGGTGGGGGAACTGGCCCTGTACCAGGAGGGCGGGATTACCGAAGATGCCGTGCAGCGGATCGAACCGATCATGGCGCAGTGCCGGCAGAAAAACCTGCCCGTGCTGTTTCACACCAATGAACCCGTGGGCCACGTGTATCCCGGAAAAAGTGATAATACCCTGGCCCAGATCTACAACCTGGTCCGGACCTATGGGGAGAACACCATTATACTGGCCCATTGGGGTGGGGGCCTGTTTTTTTACAACCTGCTGAAAAAAGAGGTCCGGGACGTTCTGGCAAATGTGTATTTTGACAGCGCGGCCTCCCCGTTTCTCTATGATCCGCAGATATACCGCGTGGCCATGGAACTGGCAGGAGAAGAAAAGATCCTTTTCGGCACCGATTATCCCCTGATTCCGCCGTCGCGCTATTATAAGGAAATCGAGGCTGCGGGCATCTCCGCGGCGGCGCGGGAAAAACTGCTCGGCGCCAATGCGGCAAGGGTTTTGTCAATTATAGATGAATAGATTATACGAACGACTGCAGCAGGAAGCCATCCGGATTGCAAACCTGTATCCGGTGCCGGATTTTTACCGGGATTTTGCCGGGGCGGTTCGGGCTTCCAGGCGGTTTTTTGACGGCGATGCGATTGTTGCCGAACTGTGGCAGTTCGTGTCCGAAACCATTGAAAACGACTTCGGGCACGGCTTGACCCATGTCTATCACGTGGCCCTGGATGCCGGGACCCTGGCGCAGATTGAATCCGCATCGGTTTGCGGCCGGGATGAACAAATCGAACACCGGGTGCGCATGGCCCAGGCAGCCGGGCTGCTTCATGATATCAAGCGAAAGGAGAAAAATCATGCCCGGGCGGGCGCGGAATATGCGCGCCGGCTGCTGTGCTACTTTCCGTTTTCCGGGTCAGACACTGAGGCGATCTGCCTGGCCATCGGCAATCACGAGGCCTTCGGCGTAAATCAGAAAGGCCGTACAAGGGCATCCGAGCTGTTGTCCGATTGCCTTTACGATGCAGACAAGTTTCGGTGGGGACCGGAGAATTTCACCCAGACGCTCTGGGCGATGGTTTCGTATCATGATGTGCCCCTGGATCGTTTTCTTTCACATTATCCCCGGGGCATGGCCTATCTGAAAAAAATCCGGAACACCTTCCGCACGCCCACGGGCCGGCGCTACGGACCGCAGTTTATCGACCTGGGCATTGCCATCGGCGAGGAGCTGCACGAATTGATCTACAGGGAATTTGCCGACCACATCGCGCCTTCCTGAGGCTATGCATGGGCCCGGGCCCCGCCTTCCTTTTGGTGCTTGGCCGCAAGAATCGGCGTGTTTAAAATCAGGGCCGATGATCCTTCCATGCGCTGGATGTCCAGGCTCAGCGCGTCCCGGTCGATTTCGAAATACCGGGTAATGACCTCCACGAGATCCTGCTGCAGGTCTTCGAGCATATCATCCCTGACCTCGAGCTTGTCATAGACCAGGGCGAACTGCAGCCGCTTTTTGGCAACGTTTCTGCTGCTGTCCGGCTTGTTGAGCAACTTTTTGATCAGGGAATGAAACGTCATCTTTTAGCCGTCCTGTTTTTTCGACCGAGTTTTTTGCCGACCTTCTGCCAGAACGAGCGGCCGGCCATGGGGTCTTCAACCGGCAGATCCGGGTGGCCGTCAAGGCGCATGGCAATGCGGTTAAAAGCCATGCCGGCCCTGGAGTCCTTTTGCTGAACAAGCGGATTGCCGGTGTTTGACGAGACCACCACCGCGTCATCCATCTCCACTAAGCCCAGCAGGTCTATGGAAAGCACGTCCACCACGTCTACGTGGCTCAGCATGTCGCCTTTTTCCACCAACTGGGGCACGATCCGGTTGACGATCAGCCGCGGGGTGATCGACCGGGCATAAAGCAGTCCAATAACCCGGTCTGCATCGCGCACCGAGGACACTTCCGGCGTGCAGACCACGATGGCCTCGTCTGCGGCTTCAATGGCGTTTTTAAACCCCTGCTCAATGCCGGCCGGGCAATCGAGCAGGGCAAAGTCGTATTCCCGCCGCAGCTTGTTGCAGAGCCATGTCATGTTTTGCGGTTTGATCACGCTTTTCTCGTCGCTCTGGGAGGCCGGGATCAGGTAGAGGTTGTCGATCCGGCGATCCTTGAGCGCGGCCTGCCTGAGCTTGCACCGGCCCTGGATCACGTCCACCACGTTGAACACGATCCGGTTCTCCAGGCCCATGACCACATCCAGGTTGCGCAGGCCGATGTCCATGTCCAGCACGGCCACGCGCTTGCCCTGTTTGGCAAGGGCCGCGCCTACGGACGCGGTCACCGTTGTTTTGCCCACGCCGCCTTTGCCGGACGTGACGACGATTATTTTACCGTCCAATATTCACCTCGCGATTATAAATTCGAAGCACGAATTTCGATGTTCGGATTTTTCCGCTCATCTGACTTCAGGCCATGCCAGGCGCTTAAAGGGGTTGTCCTTTGTGTAATCTGCCACCACGACCCGGCTGTTGTCCAGGGATGCGAATTCCGGTTTTTTCCCGGCGGACGCGGGCATTCCGGCGGCCACGTAACCGCCGATCTGGATCTGGGTGGGCCGGAAATCCATGGCCACCACGATGGCCGATTCGTTGTCCGGCTGCCCGGCCGCGGCCGTGCCCAGCAGGGTACCGAGGATAATGATGTCCCCGCCGGCAATGGCCTCGGCGCCCGGGTTGAGATCCCCGAGGATCACCAGGTGCTTGCGTGCCTCCACCTTTTGCCCGGAGCGGACGCGGCCCGCGATGACCATGGAGTCCTCGGTCTGGTAGAGCCAGCCGTTTTCCGGGTCCGGGCGGGTGTTTGCGTCTGTCGGGGGTCTTTTCGGCGCCGGCGGCCGGGAGACCCGGCCCACCTGGAAGCGGTTTTTTAAAAAAGTGCTCAAATCTTCGAGAAGCGGTTCGTCGAGGGCTTTTTCGCCCGGATCCAGAATGATCCGGGCGTTTACGGCCTGGTGCCGCAGACGTTCAAAAGGCTTGCACAACTCCTTTTTCAAGACCTCGACAGGCAGGGATGCGTCCATGGTGATCCAGAGACTGTCGCCCACGCCTTTGAGCCTGACCGGGGGATCGGGGTGTGACATATGTAAGCCCATCATCATGTATGATTATATGCAAATATTTAGCATATATTGTATATAAGATCCGGCTTCCCGTGTCAAGCATGAAATCGGCGTTTTTCGGCCATCTGCCCGGGCGGTTTAACCGCCGAAGCCGGCATCCGGGATTTCCACGGCCGAACCGTTGGTTTCGGCAATGGCCTCGAGTTTGCCCATGGTGGCCGGCAGCAGGTTGGTAACGAAGAATTCCGCGGTCTTTATCTGGCCCAGGTAAAAGGCCGCATCCTTGTTCTTGGCCGCCTTTTCCGCGAATTTTTCCATGTCCGGGCCGCCGGCGAGCTTTTCGAGTTTTTCCGCCGCAATCACCGAGCGCCACAGGTGCATCCATGCCATGGTCACATCCCCGGTCACGTCCAGGAAGGGATGGGCAAATGCAAAGGCACTCAGGATGTTTTCCGATGCCGCGGCCTTGCCAAGGGCGGCTGCAACTTCTCCCAGCCGGTTGACCGCTTTTTCCACCCGCGGGGTGATAGCTTCCAGGGTGGAGATCTGCCGGGCGGCTTCAATGGTTTTCTGCATTTCGCCCAGGTAATCCATGAAGGGCTGACCTTTTTTCATGCCCAGTTTCCGGCCCAAAAGGTCCATGGCCTGGATGCCGTTGGTGCCCTCGTAGATCTGGAATATCCGGCAGTCGCGCATGAGCTGTTCCACCGGGTATTCCTTGGTGTAGCCGTAGCCGCCGTATACCTGGACGCCGTGGCTGGTGACCTCCAGGGCGCGGTCTGTGACATAGCCCTTGATAATCGGCGTGAGAATCGCGGTGCGGTCCGCGTATTTCTCCTTCTCCGCGTCGCTTTGGGCCAGGCCCTCCAGGTCGTGGGTCAGGCCGCCGTAGTAAATCAGGCTGCGCATGCCGTCGACATAGGCCTTCATGGTCAAAAGCTGCCGCCGCACATCCGGGTGCTGAATAATGGGCACCGACGGGCCGTCTTTTCCGGATTTCAGGTGCTTGCCCTGTATGCGCTCTCTTGCGTAATTGACCGCGTACATGTAGGAGGCCGTGGCCACGCCGAAACCCTGGAGCCCGACAAGCTGGCGCGCCTCGTTCATCATCAGAAACATGGCGCGCATGCCCTTGTTTTCCTGGCCGAGCAGGGTGCCGATGCAGTTGCCCCTGCCGCCCAGTGTCAGGGTGCAGGTGGAGTTTCCGTGAAGCCCCATTTTCTCCTCGATGCCGGTGCAGACCACGTCGTTGAATTCGCCCGGCGTGCCGTCATCATTGACCCGGTACTTGGGCACCAGAAACAGGGAGATGCCCGGGGTTCCGGCGGGCGCACCCTCGATGCGGGCAAGCACCGGGTGGACGATGTTTTCCACCATGTTCTGCTCACCGCCGGAAATAAAGATCTTGGTTCCGGAGATATTGTAGGTGCCGTCTTCGTTGGGAGTTGCCACGCTCTGCAGCGCGCCCACGTCGGATCCGGCCTCGGGCTCGGTCAGCAGCATGGTTCCGGACCACTGGCCGGAGTAAAGCTTTTCCAGGTAGTATTTTTTCTGTTCCTCGGTGCCCAGGGTGTAGACCAGGTTTGCCGCGCCGTGGGACAGGCCGTGATAAAGCATGAACGCAGGGTTTGCGCCGTAGAAGTATTCTTCAGCCGCCAGGGCCAGGGTCTTTGGCATGCCCTGTCCGCCCCATTCCGGATCGTCGATCATGGCAAGCCATTCGCCGTCCTTGTAAAGCTCGTTGACATGGTGGAAGGATTCCGGCACGCGGACCGTGCCGTCTTTTTCCAGGGTGCAGCCCACCCGGTCGCTTTCCTGCTGGGTGGGCAGAATCGCTTTTACCGCCAGGTTCCGCGCTTCTGAGACCACCATGTCCACGGTTTTCTTGTTGAACTCGGCGAACTTTTCGTGCCGGGCCAGGTCTCCGACCTTCATCTGCTCGTGCAGAACAAAATCCACGTCCCTTCGGTCTGCAATCAATTGTGCCATAGTACGGTTTTCTCCTTTTATCTTCCCCGGATCACCGGGGCGGGTCTGAAATATGAAATGTTGTAACAAAAACATCAATTCCGAAAAAAACAGCATTAGAGGAAACAATGCATAAAGTCAAGCGCAGAGGCATCCGGGCTGCCGGCGACGCTGGATATCGGTGCGCAGGCGGCGGCTCCGCGGTTTTTGTGGTTGATGGATTGCGAAAAATGATTATTGTAATGTCACAGTCCAGATTCTGCCTTTGATATCAATGAATTATCCTGATTCCGGTAAATCCCCGAGTTTTGGCAAGCGTGAACCCCGACAATGTAATTATAATA
>CAZTHW010000083.1:0-9860 GCA_964613595.1 uncultured Desulfobacteraceae bacterium
GATGATGGGTGTTAACCCCGATGGCGGATATCCCGGCGTCGATGAGCCGGCGGATAATGATGTCCATGATCGGCCGGCCGGCGACCGGAAAAAGCGGCTTGGGCACCTTCTGCGAGTAGGGCCGCAGGCGGGCGCCCAGGCCCGCGGCCAGTACCAGCGCTTTTATCGAATCAGGCGGCATGGATCCGGGGCGCATTTACGTAGGCAGATAGCGCCGGTAAAACTGCACGTTTTCCACATAGGTTTCCAGCAGTTCCTTGTCCTTTTCCGGGTTGGTCAGCCCGTTTTCCACAAAGCAGTTTACGGCGTTTTTATAGTTCATCCTGGACAGGGCTTCCTTGCGGAGGATTTCATTGCGTCTGTACATGCGGTTTCCCATACCCTGGATCTTTCGGGTGTAATCTTTGAAATCCAGTATGGATTTTCGGACATATCGCCTGTAGAAGTTGAGCACCACCCAGTAGGATTCGAAATAAGGGGTTAAAAACCCGGCAAACAGGTTGAGCTTCCGGTAACCCGCAGAGGTCAGGTTATAGGTGTCTGCCATGTCGGGATGCGGGGTGAGGATGGCATCGTCGATAAAGGCGTTCAGGTTGTTTGCCACCGCGTTTTCCGTGGAATCGCCCGGATCGAAAATGAATTCCGCGGAAAAGAATTCCTTCAAAAATTCGTAATGGGGATAGGTGCTTGCCACTGTAAACTGAAAGGAATCCAGGGCCAGCACGGAAAGTGCCGTATATGCCGCCGGGATAAAGTGGATCACCCCGTTGTTTTTGTAGTATTCCAGGTTGGGACGGCGGTTTTCCTGGATTTTGAAAATGGGATTTGCCGGGGCATCGTTCGGGCTGCTCGAGGCGGCCTTTTCAAGCACCTTGTTTGATACCAGCGTGTCAAGCACGCTGTCAAAGGCGCCGTGGCGGTCCATGTACAGGGTATCGGTGAGCTTGATGTTCTGGTAAAGCAGGTAATGTATGTATGTTTCCGCATTGGCGAGCAATTGTCTGTAATAGATGCGTTTTTGCGAGCAGTTGAGGATGGCCGCAGATACCACCCCGTGCGGCGTGACCACGGATTGGCTGTTAATGGCGCTGATAATTTTTTTGCCGAAATCATACAGCTGTTCTTTTTGTTTTTCGCGCGCAAGCCGGGGATAATCGGTTTGATCCGCTCCGAAGTGCGCCTTCATGGAAAAGGGCTCATGGAAGTTGATATAGATCTTGCCGTATTTTTTCTTTAAAAATTTGCGGGCCCTGAGCACGCCGCCGATATTTTCCGGGCGCTTTTTCCCGCCTTCCATCTCGTGGACGTATGCCTTTTCCTCCAGTACCCGGTCATAGCCGATGTAAATGGGGACAAACTGCATGTCTTCCCAGTTGCTTTTCATAAAAGCATCCACCACGAGGGACAAAAAGCCGATCTTGGGTGTCAGCAGCTTGCCGGTGCGGCTTCTGCCGCCTTCCGGAAAAAACTCCACGTGAAAACCCTCTTCCAGGATCTTGTGCAGGTAGGCGGAAAACACCTTGGGATACAGGGGATCGCCCTTGAAGGTGCGGCGGATGAAAAAGGCGCCGCCCCCGCGGAAAAGCGGGCCGATCGGCCAGAAAGAAAGGTTTCTGCCCGCGGCAATGTGGGGGCAGGGCAGGTTGTTGTGGAAAAAGACAAAGGAGAGAATCAGGTAATCCAGATGGCTCTTATGGCAGGGCACCAGCAGCAGGGGGCCTTTTTTGGAGGCCTGACGGATCCGGTTTAAGCCCTCGTAGTCCACCACCATCCCGTCAAACATGGCCCGGAGGATCCAGCGCAGCGAAATGTCAAATATCCGGATGACCTTCAGGTTGTAATTGGCTGCAATTTCGTCGAGAAGTTTGCCAGCCTCCTTCTGGGCCAGGTGGATGGAAACGTCCTGATCCCTGGCGTATTCGGTGATCGCTTGCTGCGTTTCCCGGCTGGTGAGCACTTCCTGCATGATTTCAACGCGGGATTTTAGAACGGGGCCGGTAATGGACTGCCGGTGCCGGTTGATCTGGTCCACAAGGTAGCGGCGCAGGGACATGGCCTGCTGGGCCTGGTCCATATCGCCCAGATCCCGGCTTTCCAGGTAGTCCCGGATACACACCGGTTCGGGGGACTCGACCAGGATTTTGCCGGGACGGGTCATTAACATGAAGAGCCTGCGCAGCCGCCCGGGTTTTTCGCGGGTGCCGAAGATGATGTCCAGAAGGGACAGCCGGGCCGATTGCGGGGCCGTGTCGTAGAGAATGATCTGCGGGACCAGGTAAACCGGCGTATCAATAGATTTTTGCATGTCAATCAGGTATTCAAGGGGGTCGGTCCTTGACTCCACCAACCGATTGTAAACCCCCTTTTCCTCAATGAGCGAAACCAACCCGCAATGGCCTTCCAGCAGCATATCGCGGTAATAGTGCCTTTGATAAGGATCCGGCAGTTGAAAATGTTTCAGGAGGTGTTTGAGATAAAAATAAAATCCTTTGACCAGTCTTTTTGAAGGCTGCCAGAAAAACGTCCGGTAATCAAATCCCAGGGCCGGGTGGGGCAGGCCCTGGTGCCGGAAGCGGAGGTGGTAAAAGAAATAATCGAACTGGCTTCGGTACTTGTTGACAAAAACAATAACGCCGGCGCTTTTGAGTTCTTTTAGGGTTTTTTGCAGGTCCGGATCGATTTTCGGGCGCATGAACAGTACGGTGCGGATCAGTCCGGCCAGCAACCCAGTCTGCGGCGGAAGATAGCAGAAAAAGGGCTGCTCTTCGGATTTGCCGGTGTCCGCGGCGCCGGGGCGCTTTCTGTTTTTCCGGATTTTGCCTGGAATCAGTGGCATGATGATTTTACCGTTTTATATTTGTATTAGTAAAGCGGGACAAACCATATTTTAGATCGTGAAAAAGTTTTGGTGATTTCGCATAAATAACAGGTTATGAACGGGTTTTCAAGCGCGAAACCGGAGTCGGGACAGCAGGCAGGCCATGCGGTATCAGGCACCCGGGGGTGTTGCGGGGTTTTTGCTTGCTTCGCGGAATCGTCTGTGGTAAAAGAATTAATGTTTCCCTGCAATGCCCTGCCAATCGGGCGAATCGATATTGTGATGCGGTCATGAATTTTTTAAAAAAAAGGAGGAAGTAGGGTTATGAAGACTTTAATTGGCGGTGCGGTCGCGGCCGTGATCGGTGTGATCGGTTTGGCAGTCTGGTTTGACGACTTTCTGACGCTTTTGGCTGGTGCCATTCCCGTGATGCTGCTTCTCGGCGGCTGCTTGGCCCTTTACCTGGGCTTTGACGAGCTCAAGGATACCTGGCAGAAAGAAAGCGGCGTGGAACCGGGTGTTGCCGATTCCACACCGGCGGAAAGCGACGCGGAAAAGTACCGCAAGGAAAATGAAGAACTGAAAAAAGAGATCGAACAACTCAAAACGGAAAAGTAATCGCTTTTTTTGCTGATAAATAAACGCCTTTTGCGATTAAGCCCCGCGCGCCCCGCGTTTGCGGGGTTTTTTATGTTCTGTCGGCTTGGTTTTTGATCGCCGAGGTGGCCAGAAAATCGGCCTGCTCATTGTCGGCAACCCCGTCATGCCCCCGGACCTTGACAATTTCAATGTCTTTGAACTGCCTTACCAGGTTTCGGACTTTTTCGACCAGCTCCGGATTTTTTTTCGCCTGCCAGCCCAGCACGAGCAGACCGTGGACATAACTGCTGTCCGTGTAGAGCCGGACCGGCAAGTCCTTTCTTTTTAATGCGGACAGCGCGGCCCGTACCGCCTCGAGCTCGGCGACATTGTTGGTGGCGATCCCGATGTATTTCGAGATCTCCTTTGTATTCCCGCCGTAGCGCAGCACTGCGCCGATGCCGGAAGGCCCGGGGTTTCCTGATGCGGCGCCGTCGGTATAGATTACCACCGCATCCCGGCCGGCGGTCGTTTTCTTCGTTCGGGTATCGGGTTTCCGGGTCTTTCCGGCCGGCTTCGCGGATCCGGTCCGGGGTTTTTTTTCCCGGTTTTCCTGTGGCTGCTGGTCCAGCTCGGTGAGGCTTTTAGGGCTCACCCGGTATTCATGGGACTGATCGAGCTGGTATTTGATCCGCACCTTTTTGTCGGCAACAGCCGGGCGTCCCGAATCATCGACTTCCATCCAGACCTTGTTGCCCTTAAACCGCATCCGCTTCCAGCCGGGCACCTCGTTTTGACTCATCTCCGCCTCTCTTGTTTGACCGCGTAAAGACGTTTTTATTCTTCATAAAGGTAAAACCGCCGAACTTCCCGGAGGTATTTCTGCACTTCCGGCTGCCAGGCGCGGGCCATTTCCGCCACGTCCGCCCCTGCGCGCAATTGCCGGCGAATTTCCGGATCACCGGTAATCAGGTCAAAGGGAAGCTTTTCCCACTCGTATTCATAAGGCGGCGTCTTCCATGCGAGTTCGTCCGGGTGGCGCGCCAGGACCGTCGAAAGCAGTTTCAGGCTTGTCGTGTAAGGCTCGAATTGGTACCGGTCCGTGACATGAATTTGAAATCCGCTGCACGGGGTTTGCGCCCATTTGCCCGAGGTGGGTTCAAACACGGCCGGCCGGAGCACGGCCCCGGAGATTGACGTGCCGCCCAGGGCCTGCCGCACGGCGTCGGTCTCCAGAAACGGCGCGCCGAAGAGTTCAAACGGCAGGGCCGTGCCGCGGCCTTCGGAGATGTTGGTCCCCTCCCAGATAACCTGGCCCGGATAGACCTGAACCGATGCGGGTGTGGGCAGATTGGGCGAGGGGGCGATCCATGCAAGGCCCGTATCGTCAAAGTACATCCCCCGTTTCCAGCCTTTCATGGGGATCACTGACAGATCGCACCCGATCTCAAAGGCTTGGTTGATATAGCTGGCATACTCGCCGATGGTCAGCCCGTGACGCATGGGAATGGGATAGCGGCCCACAAAAGAGGCGTATTCCGGGTTCAGGCAATTTCCCGCCACCTGCACCCCGCCGACGGGATTGGGCCGGTCTGCGATAAGCACGCTTTTCCCCGTTTTTGCGGCGGCTTCCATGCAATAAGACAGGGTGGTGAAAAAGGTATAAACCCGGGTGCCCACGTCCTGCAGGTCCACGATGAGCACATCGAATTGTTCCAGCATGGTCTCGGTGGGGGTGCGGGTGGCGCCGTACAGGCTGAATACCGGGACGGACAGCCGGTCATCTGTCAGGTCATCGGACTCGACCATGTTGTCCTGTTTTTCGGCAAAAAAGCCGTGCTGGGGGGAAAACAGGGTTTTCATCGCCCCCGGAAACCGACGGTCAATGAGATCCCGGGCATGTTGAAACCGGCTGTCCACGGAAGCGGGGTTGCACAGCAGTGCCAGGCGCTTTTTCTCGAGCCCGGCAGGCGGGTTATGGATCAGGTTTTCCAGTCCGGTTTGAACCTTTTGCATGGCGTTTTTCCCGTAATTTGGCGATCATGGCCAGGGGCGCACTGGCCGGATTATAGCATTTTGATTTTTCTGTAAATATTTCTAACTTGCCATCCTGCCGGTAAATACTGTTTGCCCATAAAAAGAAACGAAATTTGAAGGAAATGAAAGTTTGTGACAAACCGCCAGGGCCGTTAATTTTTGGCGGAAATGAAAAAGGGTCCCATGAATGTTACAAATTCATGTCAAACAGATTTTGCCGTTGAATTTAGTAGTTGTACTATTTCGGATTGATTGTTCAAGGATTCCGGAACATATAAAATTGTTCACAAAGCTCCGGCCGGGTTTTTTAAAATCGGCAAAACCGTTTCTCATCGAACTTGATCTCATGGCGGCCGTTGTATTATACAGGAACCCAATCTGATGGAGGGTCCCCCTCAACTCGATTTTCCCGACACGATAATACTGAATTTATATCCCTGCCGTGATTTATTTTGTCATCAGAACCGGTTCTGATGTCATTGATTTTTGAAAGAGACATCTCATATCCATTACTGATTTGGTTGTTTATTGTATTCCGTTCATCCTGTGATTTGTGAAATGGAGATGGCCCCATGGAAACCGTGTGGAACAATGTCAAAACCGCAATTAAAAATCAGGTATCGTCCAATGTTTACCGTCTCTGGATCGAGCCGATCAGTTTCCTCGAGGCTACAGAGGACGACAACCTGGTGCTGGGCTGCCCGAATTTCTTTATGAAAAAACGGATTATGGCAAATTACGTGGGGTTAATCAACCATGAACTCTGCCGGGAGGCGGGCCGGCAGATGCAGATCTCCCTGCAGGTCCATACCAGCCAGCAGGAAGAACCGGCGCCGGGTGCCGCCGCCCGGAAAAGGCGGCCGCGAAGTACCGAAAGGGAAAGACAGCTTTCCCTGCCCGGGGTTTCGGCCCAGCCCATGAACGGGCGGATATTGCGGCGGGACTACACGTTTGACCGGTTTGTGGTGGGAAACAACTGTAACCTGGCCTACCAGGCGGCCTTCACCCTGGCCGCCAGCAAACAGTCGGATTTTAATTCCCTGTTTCTGCTTTCAAGAACAGGCCTGGGAAAAAGCCATCTTTCCCAGGCCGTGGGTCACAAGATCCTTTCGGCATATCCGGGAGAACGGGTTTATTACATGAGCGCCGAGGATTTTACCAACGAGCTGGTCCATTCCATCAAGAGCAATTCCATGGACACCTTCAAGCGGCGCTACCGGGAAGGCTGCGATGTGCTGCTGCTTGAGGAAATTCACATGCTCTCGGGCAGAACCCGCACCCAGAGCGAGCTGGCCATCATGCTGGATCATCTGTATGAATCCGGCAAAAAGCTGATTTTCTCCAGTACCGCCTCTCCTGCGGAAATCCCGAAAATGAGCGATCAATTGGTCTCCAGGCTCGGACAGAGCATGATGACCGTGATCGAGCCCCCGGATTTCCAGACCCGGGTGCGAATCCTGATGCGCAAGGCCGAATGTAAGGGCCTTTGCCTGCCCAGGGAAGTGGCCGAGTATATGGCCGGCGAGCTGACAGACAACGTGCGTCAACTGGAAAACGGGTTAATCGGGGTGGCTTCCCGGTCCTGCCTGATGGGCGAGCCCATTGATCTGGATCTGGCCGAGCAGGTGGTCCAGAATATTGTTTCCAGTAAAAAGACCATCACAATCGATTCCATCACCAAGCTGGTGGCAAAGGAGTTCGGGGTTCCGGTCAAGGACATGGTCTCCAAGTCCCGCAAGAAATCCGTGGTCAGGTCCCGCCAGGTGGCCATTTTTCTGTCCCGCCGGCATACCGGCGCCCCGCTTCAGGCAATCGGCAGAAAGTTTAACCGGATGCACGCCACTGTGATTCATTCCATCAATTCCGTGGAAAAGGAATTAAAGCTCAAGGGCGAAGTCTACCGGCAGGTTCAGATCCTTGAGAAAAAACTGGAGCCCGGAAGCGATTAAACCGATTTCCGCCAAAATCGAAAAGCAGCTCCGGCAGATCGTAGGCGAAGACAATTTTTCCCGGCAGAAGGAAGACCGGGTATGCTATGCCTATGACGCCACCCGCAGGTATTGCGTGCCCGAGGCCGTGGTATTTCCCGAAAATGCGGACCAGGTGGGCCGGATCCTGGCCCTGGCCTCAAAACACGGTTTTCCCGTCACCCCGCGCGGGGCGGGATCGGGCATGAGCGGCGGGGCCGTGGCCGTAGCCCGCGGCCTGATCATGGCCATGTCCCGGTTTGACCGGATTGTTGAAATTGATGCGGATAATTTTATCGGCATTGTCCAGCCCGGGGTGGTCACGGGCACCTTCCAGAGGGCCGTGCAGGAACACGGCCTGCTGTATCCGCCGGACCCTTCAAGTGCTGATTTCTCCACGCTCGGCGGCAATCTGGCCGAATGCGCGGGCGGGGCCCGCGCGGTCAAGTACGGCGTGACCCGCGATTACGTGCTTGGCCTGGAAGCCGTACTGCCCACCGGCGAGATTATCCGTACCGGGGTACGGACAGCAAAGGGCGTGGTGGGATATGATCTGACCCGTCTGCTTGTGGGTTCCGAGGGCACCTTGGGTGTGATCACCGAAGTTACCCTGCGCCTTTTGCCGCGGCCGGAAACTGTAAAAACCCTGTCCGCGGTATTTGGCAGCATGCAGCAGGCCGCGCAGTGCGTGGTGGAAATCCTGCGGCACGGGATTGTGCCCCGGGCCGTGGAATACATGGACAAAAATGCAATTGCGTGCGTGGAAAACTATCTGCAGGCAGGGGTGGGCAAAGATGCCGAGGCCATGCTTTTAATCGAGGTCGATGGCACGCACCAGCAAGCAGAGGAAGCGCTCCGGCGAATTGTAGGCGTGCTGGAACAAAACAATGCCGGGCACATCGAGGTCGCCCGCACCGAAGAAGCCGTGCAAAGCCTGTGGAAGGCGCGCAAGGCCATTTCCCCCGCTCTGTATACCTACGGGCCGGACAAGATCAACGAGGATATCGTGGTGCCCCGCAGCCGCCTGCCGGAAATGGTGGACTGCATCGGGCGGCTCGGGGAAAAAACCGGCCTGACCATGGTGAGCTTCGGCCATGCCGGAGACGGCAACATTCATTTCAACATTATGTACGACAAGGCCAGCCCGGAACAGTCTGTCGCAGCCAGCCAGGCAGTGGAGGAAATTTTTGACTATACACTGGCCCTTGGCGGCACCATATCCGGAGAGCACGGCGTCGGTATTGCCAAGGCCCCGTACATGTCCCGCGAGATCCGTCCGGAAAGCCTTGCCCTGATGCGTCGGATCAAGGCGGCATTCGATCCCGCCGGGATCCTGAATCCAGGCAAGATGCTGCTTTAGGCCGCCTGCACCTTACTGGATGTTGGTGCTGATTTCATAAGAATTCATCAGGTCTTCGAGCTGCTCGCTGCGCAGCTGTTCGGACTGCTCGATTGCGCACCTGAGTCGAAGGGCGCAGTATTTCCGGCAGATCCGGGCACGGATGTCAAACCTGCCGTAGCATTCGACAACGTCGTCATTTCCGTTCAGTGTATTTTGCAAGTCCATTTGTTCCATTTTATTTCGTCTCTGTCATGTCAGAATTGAACGCAGCGCTTCATGCATATGACCGTTGGTGGCCAGGATTTCCTTTTTCTCCGGATCGTAGGGCTCGCCTGAAAAATCGGTGACCCGGGCCCCGGCTTCTCGTGCGATCAGGGTGCCGGCGGCAGTATCCCAGGGCTGGAGGTTTTGCTCCCAGAAGCCTTCAAACCGGCCGCAGGCCACAAAGCACAGATCCAGAGCCGCGGATCCGAGCCTGCGGATGCCCATAGCCTCCTTGAGGCACCGTTCAAATCGCTTCATGTAGGGTGCGGTATTTTCCTTGACGTCATATGGAAAGCCTGTAACCAGAAGGCTTTCCGATAGCCTGTCGCAACCCGAAACTGTTATCGGGCGCCCGTTTAAAGACGCGCCCTGACCGGCAACCGCGGTGAAAAGCTCCCCGGTTACCGGGTTTAACACAACGCCCACCATGAGCTGCCCGTCTTTGGCAAATGCAATGGAAACCGAGAAAACGGGCAGTTGATGGGCAAAATTGGTTGTGCCGTCCAGCGGGTCGATGATCCACTGGCAGCCGTTTTTGCCGTTGACACGATCACCGCTTTCCTCTGCCAGCACATCGTGGTCCGGAAATTTTTCCCGAAGGGTCTCCAGGATATGATTTTCCGAGGCGATATCCGCAGGGGTCACCAGATCCTGGGGGCCTTTTTTGTCAACGCGTTCCAGGTTGCCCAGGTGACCGCACAGGATCTTGCCGCTGCCGTATGCTGCACCGATCGCGGTATTTTTTATGTAGTTATAATCCATAATGGGGTCAGTCAGTCTTTATCGCCCGGTGCATATTACCACCTAAATTGAGCGATTTTCAAGTTTGCCGCAGATACAAGGAAGATGCAGA
>CAZTHW010000084.1:0-1174 GCA_964613595.1 uncultured Desulfobacteraceae bacterium
GATGACGGCCGGGGGCTGGACCGTGACGCCATTGCCGCCAAGGCCATTGAGCGCGGCATTGTCACGGGCACCGAAGCCATGACCGACGAGGAGATTTATGCCCTGATCTTTGAGCCCGGGTTTTCCACGGCCAAGCAGATCACGGATGTTTCCGGACGGGGCGTGGGCATGGACGTGGTTAAGAGCAATATCGAGAGCATGCGGGGCAACGTGCGCATTTCCTCGGAAAAGGGAAAGGGCAGCACGTTTACCCTGGTGCTGCCGCTGACCATGGCAATTATTGACGGAATGATCGTCAGAATCGGATCGGAACGCTACATTCTGCCGCTGTTGTCCATTATTGAATCCTTTCAGCCCACCA
The DNA here is from genome assembly GCA_964613595.1 of uncultured Desulfobacteraceae bacterium. Taxonomy (GTDB): domain Bacteria; phylum Desulfobacterota; class Desulfobacteria; order Desulfobacterales; family Desulfosalsimonadaceae; genus Desulfosalsimonas. The sequence goes on from CAZTHW010000084.1 coordinate 362, forward strand.
GGGAGATGATTACCACGGTTTCCGGAAAAGGAGAAACCGTTCCGTTTCGAAACCGGCTGCTGCCGCTGTTTAGACTGGCAAAGCTTTTCGGGGTCTCAGACGCGGAGATGGATCCCACCCGCGCGCTGGTGGTGGTAATCGAAGAGGCCGGCCGGCAGGTGGCCCTTCTGGTGGACGAGCTGCTGGGCCAGAACCAGACCGTGATCAAGAATCTGGGGCAGGGATTAAAGGACGTGGACGGCGTTGCCGGGGCCAGCATCATGCCCGACGGCACGCCGGGCCTCATTATTGATGTCAACGGCCTGGTCCGGCTGGCCACGGCCTGATGAAAAGCACGCAGTCCTTTGAAGTTACGGGGCGGTTTTCAACTCTGTCCTTACGGACGGGGCAATAATAAAAAACGAAGTTCAATCGCAGGAGGAAAAAATGACGCAAGCCACAGTAAAAGACACAGCCCAGGACGAAAGCCTGGCCCAGCTGGCGGGAAAATATCTGACGTTTCTGCTGGGAGAGGAATCCTACGGACTTGAGATTTTAAAGGTCCAGGAAATTATCGGCATGCAGTCCATTACCCGGATTCCCCGTACGCCCGATTATGTCAAGGGGGTGATAAACCTCCGGGGCAAGGTCATTCCGGTAATCGACCTGAGGCTGCGTTTCGGCATGGAATCCGCGGAAGTCTCGCGCAAGACCTGCATCATCGTGGTCCAGGTCACCAAGGCCGATGTCAGCGTAACCATGGGGATCGTGGTCGACGAGGTTTCCGAGGTCATGGAAATTGCGGCAGAGGAACTCGAGCCCGCACCCGGATTC
>CAZTHW010000084.1:1184-9755 GCA_964613595.1 uncultured Desulfobacteraceae bacterium
GGGCATGGCCAAGACCGAAAGTGCGGTCAAGATCCTTCTCGATATCGATAAGATCATGTCGGAAGGCGAAATGGAGGCGCTTGCAAAAAGCGCCGGATAGACCGAAAACACTGTCACAAGGAGACAGGTTATGAATTTGAGTCTCAAAAACAAGATTCTGATTCCCATCCTGCTGCTGATCATCATCGGCATGGGCGTTTCCACGGCCGTGTCTTACTTTCAGTCGCAGGGCGCGCTGGAAAAGGAACTGCACCAGCAGGTGAATCAGATCAGCGAATCCACGGTGGATTTTCTCACGGCATGGATTCATGACCGCAAGGTCGATATCCGCAACTGGAGCGGACAGGATGTATATAAAAAGGCCCTGCAGTTAAACGGCAGGGGCATGATGGGAAAGGCGGCCCGTAAATCGGCTGCAGATGAGATGCGCAATCTCAAGGAAAGCTACGAGTACTACGGCTATATTTTTCTGGCCGATGCCGATGGAAATGTCATTGCCGGCTCCACGGCAAAGAATGAAAATTCCGGCGGTGATTCGGGCGAAATCAGCCGGGATCGCATGGAAAAAACCAATATCAGCGACCGGGCGTATTTCCGAAAATCCATAAGCGGCAATGCAGCGGTATCAAAGGTAATTCAAAGCCGGGCCACCGGCGATCCGGTGTTTGTGGTTTCCGCACCGGTAAAACGAAACGGGGAGGTTCAGGGCGTTTTGCTGGCAACTGTTCGGCTGGTGTCCTTCAGTGACCGGTTCATCGACCCCATCGAGATCGGGGAAGAAGGATACGTTTATGCCTATAATCCCGAAGGCACGGTGCTGGCCCATCCGGACAAGGACAATATCCTTGAGCTCAACATCACGGACTTTCCGTTCGGCAGGCAGATGATGGACCAGGGAGAAGGGCTGCTCACCTATACATTTGACGGCCTTAAAAAAGTGGTCAGCTTTCGAAAGGAACCGGCCACCGGCTGGGGAATTGCCGCGAGTGCCAGGCACGACGAGCTCATGGCACCGGTCCGGCACCTGGGTTATGTCAATCTCGGCCTGGCCGGCGGGGTGATTGCAGTGGCCCTGGCTGTGGTATTTTTCGTTACAGGATCCATCTCCAAAGCGCTTCAGGGCTTGGTCGGCAGGCTGACGCAGAATTCCGAGCAGGTGGCCTCTGCCTCCTCCCAGGTATCGTCTTCGAGCCAGTCGCTTGCCGAGGGCGCCAGCGAGCAGGCCTCGAGCCTGGAGCAGACCTCGGCCTCCCTGGAAGAGATTTCCTCCCAGACCCGGATGAACATGGAAAACAGCCGGTCCATGGACAATATCATGAAAAACGAGGCAAGGCCCGGTTTCGTACTTATGGAAGAAAAAATGTCGGTTATGGATCAAAACCTCAAGGAAAATGTAAAACTCAGCGAGCAGAGCGCCAAGATCATCAAGACCATTGATGACATCGCCTTTCAGACCAACCTGCTGGCCCTGAATGCGGCAGTGGAGGCCGCGCGCGCCGGCGAGGCGGGCAAGGGTTTTGCCGTGGTGGCCGAAGAGGTGCGCAACCTGGCCGGCAGAAGCGCAGAGGCGGCCAAGAATACCCAGGATCTCATTGAAAATTCCCGGAAGAAGATCCACGAGACTTCCTCGGTTTACGAGGAGATCTCCGGGGCCCTGGAAAATACCCGCCAGGTGATCGACAAGCTCATGGCTATGACCGACGAGGTGGCCTCGGCTTCCGGGGAACAGTCTGACGGGCTCCAACAGATTAATACCGGCGTTTCGGAGATGGACAAGGTGGTGCAGCAGAATGCATCCAATTCCGAGCAGACCGCTGCGGCGGCTGAAGAGCTCACCGCCCAGGCCGGTGAACTCGAAAAAGTCGTGATTCGCCTGAAAAACTTAATTTACGGGAATGCAGAAAACACAGAGGCAAGGACGCAGGCCCCGGGCAGGTCCGGAGAAACTGAATGATGCATTCGCAAAAAAATATGAAAAGGAATGTTGCCATGAATTTGAGTCTGAAAAACAAGATCCTGTTGCCCGTGCTGGCCCTGATTGTCATGGGCATGGGCATATCCACCGCTGTTTCCTATTTTCAGTCCAGCAGCACGGTGGAAAACCAGCTGAATCAGGAGCTGGAACGGATTACGGATTCGACCGTCCAGTCCCTGTCGTCCTTTGTCGGTGACCGCAAGCTGGATATCAGCAACTGGAGCGGTGAGAAGCTTTACGAAAAAGCCATGACCAGGGGGTTGATGGGGAATGCGGCCAGGAAATCGGCAAATCAGCGTATGGCGCATCTCAAGGAATCCTATGCGTATTACGCCAACATTTTTCTGGCAGACGAAAACGGCGACATTATTGCCGCCTCTGATCCGGAGTCTGTGGGACAGATCAGCGTGAAAGACCGGAAATACTTCCGGGAATCCATGCAGGAGGAAGTAGCGCTCTCCGATGTGATCAAGAGCCGGGCCACCGGGCAACCCACATTTGTGGTTTCGGCTCCGGTGGAGGTTGCCGGCGAGGTAAAAGGGGTGCTTTTGGCAACGGTGATGGTCGAGGCATTCAGCGCCCGGTTTGTCGACAACATCAAGATCGGCGAAAAGGGATATGCCTTCGTTTATGACGCAGACGGCACGGTACTGGCCCATCCGGACAAGAGCCAGATTCTGGAGGCCAACATCAAGGATTTTGATTTCGGCAGAAAGATGATGCGCCAGGGCGGGGGCATCCTTGAATACACTTACAACGGGGTGAAAAAGCTTGCCAGCTTTGCATCGGAGCCGGTTTCCGGATGGACTGTGGCGATTTCGGCCAGCGAGGAGGAGCTGATGGCGCCGGTGCGGCACCTGGGATATATCAACCTCGGCCTGGCCGGCGGTGTGATTGTCGTGGCTCTGGTGGCGATGTATTTCCTGGCCGGGTCTATCGCCAGGCCCCTGCAGACAATGGCAGGCGGGCTGACGCAGAATTCCGAGCAGGTGGCCTCTGCTTCCGCTCAGGTATCTTCCTCCAGTCAGTCACTTGCCGAGGGATCAAGCGAACAGGCGTCAAGCATTGAAGAGACTTCGGCCTCTCTTGAAGAGATCTCCTCCCAGACAAAGATGAACATGGAAAACAGCCAATCCATGGACAATATGATGAAAAACGAAGCCAGCCCGAGTTTTGCGCTCATGCAGGAAAAGATGTCGGTCATGGATCAAAATCTCAAGGAAAACGTGAAGCTCAGCGAGGAAAGCGCCAAGATCATCAAGACGATTGATGACATCGCATTTCAGACCAACCTGCTGGCCTTGAATGCCGCCGTGGAAGCAGCACGGGCAGGCGAAGCGGGCAAGGGCTTTGCCGTGGTGGCAGAGGAAGTGCGCAACCTGGCCGGCAGAAGTGCTGAGGCTGCCAAAAACACCCAGGAGCTCATTGAAAATTCCCAGAACAAGATCCACGAGACCTCTTCGGTGTATAAGGAGATTGCCGAGGCCCTGGAAAACACCAGCCAGATCAATCAAAAGATGATGTCCATGGCATCAGAGGTGGCCTCGGCTTCCAAGGAGCAGTCCCAGGGCATCGACCAGGTCAATAACGGGGTTTCGGAAATGGACAAGGTGGTCCAGCAAAACGCCTCCAATGCAGAAGAGACCGCATCGGCCTCAGAGGAGCTTACCGCCCAGGCCGGTGAGCTCGAGGACGTGGTGAAACGCCTGAATCAATTGATTCACGGCAGCACTCAAAACAAAGCCTCTGCAAAAAGAGCCGAAACAAAAACGGCGATAAATGGCAAAAATCAGAAGGAGTCCAGGCAGCCGCAATCAGGCAGGCGCAGGATCGGTTCCGGGAATAATAAATCCACAGGTAATCAGGGGGGTAATGGCCAAAGGCAGTCAAAGGCGCCTGCAAAATCGAATAAGCCTGCCGAAGAAGTGATCCCGCTGGATGACAACGACTTCAAGGACTTTTAGATGAACGGGCATGCATCCCTGGACGGGAAAACCTTTCAGCAGTTTGCCGATCTGATTTATCAGGAGGCCGGCATTCACCTGGCCGAGCACAAGCAGGCCCTGGTCTCGGCCCGGCTGGGCAAGCGGATGCGAAAGCTGAGCATCAACGACTACGGCGAGTATTACCGGTACGTGCAAAACGATGCCACCCGGGCCGAGCTCAGCCAACTGCTGGATGCAATTTCCACGAATGTAACCTTTTTTTACCGGGAGGCGGATCATTTTGAAGTCTTAAGCTCGGTGGCCAAACAATGGGAACAGGCCGGTCAGAGCAGGTTTCGGCTGTGGTGTGCGGCCGCCTCCACGGGCGAGGAGCCCTATACAATCGCTTTGACATTGGCTGAGACGCTTTCTGATTTGCGGGATGTCAAAATTCTGGCAACCGATATTTCCACCTCGGTGCTGGAAATCGCCCGAAAAGGCGAATATGAGGCCAAAAAACTGGAAAAGATTTCCAGAAACCGTATAAGCCAGTATTTCACCTCGGTAAGGGGCAGCGGCAGCGACAGGGTGTACCGGGTCAGGGATTCCATCAAGAACATGATCACGTTTTCCTGGCTGAACCTGTCTGCGCCCCCGTTTCCCATGCGCGGGCCCCTGGATGTGATATTCTGCCGGAACGTGATGATTTATTTTGACAACGCAGTCAGGCAGCGGCTGCTTGACGAAATGCACCGCCTGCTCAAGCCGGGCGGCTATTTGATGGTCGGGCATGCCGAGAGCCTTTCCGGCCTGACCGGCGGGTTTCGCAATGTGCGTCCCTCGGTGTATGTGAAGCAATAACAGGGAAAGCCATGGCACAGCTCATTGTTGATATTGCGGATATGAAGATTTCAGACAATCCGGCGGATACCCTGATTACCTACTCGCTGGGCTCCTGTCTCGGCGTGGCTGTGTATGACCCGGTGCTTCGCCTCGGGGGCATGGTGCACTGCATGCTGCCGCTGTCCAAGGTGGATCCGGAAAAGGCCAAAATCCGGCCCTACATGTTTGTGGATACCGGCATGCAGCAGATGCTCGGAAAGCTGTATGAATCCGGCATGCGCAAGGCTCGGGCGGTTGTCAACGTGGCCGGCGGCTCGCAGGTGCTCGACAGCCAGGGGGTGTTTAAGATCGGGGAGCGGAATTTCACCGTGCTCAGAAAGATCCTCTGGAAAAACGGTTTGTTGATGAATGCCCAGGAGGTCGGCGGCAACAAGTCCCGGACCGTGAGCCTGGAGGTTGCAACGGGCCGGTTTTCCATCAAATCAGGGGGAAAGACGATTTATTATGACGTATCGTGAGCAGATCGCGCAGCATATTGACCGCTTTCCGAAGATGCCGCCGCTGTGCCGGAGCCTTTTGGGATATCTTGAGGATCCGGACGTGGATTTTAAAACCATCCGGGATCTGGTTCAGTATGATCCCGGGCTGACCGCCAATGTGCTGAAACTGGCAAATTCGGTGTATTTCGGCCCCGCACAGGAAATCAGTTCCCTGCAGGCCGCCCTGGTGCGGCTGGGGACCCGGCGGATTTTCGAGCTGGTGTTATCACTTACCGTCTCGGGGCGCCTGGTGACGGCCCTGCCCGGCTATGGACTTGAGGGCCGGGACCTGCTGCGCCATTCCATCTGGACTGCCGTGGCCGCCCAGGAGCTTGCAGGAATTCTGCAGATGAAAAACGTGGATACGGTTTTTACGGTCGGTCTTTTGCACGACCTGGGCCTGCTGCTTCTGGATCCGTTTATTGCAGGGAAGCGGGAGCGGTTTACCCATATTTTTGAATCCCGGTGCCTGTCCTTTGACCAGGCGGAAAAAGAGGTGCTCGGCATGGATCATGCCGAGGCGGGCGCCAAAATCCTGGAACTCTGGCAGCTCGGCCCGGAAATCGTCTCCGGGGTGCGGTGGCATCATGAACCCGCAGAGGCGGCCGAATTTCAGGATTTGATCTACCTGATTCACCTGGCAGACATGCTTTCCCTGTCCGAGGGCATCGGCACCGGGATTTACGGCCTGCAGTTCAATGTTTCCGCCGAGCCGGTCCGTGCTCTGGGCCTGAAAAAGGAGCATCTGGAGTATACCGCAAGCAAGACCCTGGACAAAATGCGGGAGCTTGAAAACATATTAACGTGACAAGCCAGAGAGTAAAGATCAAATGGGTTATAACGTGCTGATCGTCGACAATTCAATGATTATCCGGAAAATGGTGGCCAAGACCCTGAGCATTTCAGACCTGGATATCGGGGAATACTATTTTGCGGAAAACGGCCGGCAGGGCCTGGAGCAGCTGGATGCCAACTGGATTGATATCGTTTTTGCCGATATTAACATGCCGGAGATGAACGGTATCGAGATGATTGAGCAGATGCAGAAACAGGAAATGCTCTCCACGATCCCCGTGGTGGTGATTTCCACCGAGCGAAGCCGGCAGCGCATCGAGAGCTTGAAGGCCATGGGGGTGCGGGCGTATCTGCAGAAACCGTTTGTTCCCGAAGAATTCGCCCGGGTGGTCAAGGAGCTGCTGCACTAAAAAACGAAAAAAAGAGGCAAACCGGAGACTCAGAAAAATGAAAACCCAAGACAATAATGCACTGCTGCTGGAGGTTTTTTCCGCGGTATTCGAAGAATTTGCCTTCATGTTCGTTGAGGCCGAGCCTGACCTGGATCCCGGGGACACCCGCTACTGTCCCTGTCTTCAGGCTGAGATTTCCTTTGAAAGCCGGGATAAAAAGGGATTTCTTGAAGCCGTGGCGCCTGCTGATGTATGCGCGGAACTTGCCGAGAACATCCTGGGCACCGAGCAGGACGAGCTTCCGGAGCAGGCCGAAGAGCAGGCACTGACCGAGCTTTTAAATGTGTCCTGCGGCTATCTGCTGGCAGAAAGGTTCGGAACCGAGGAGGTTTTTGACCTGTCCATCCCTCAAACCCGCCCGGTTGACGAACAGGAGTGGAGCGCATTGGTTGAAGAAGACTCCCACGTCTGCCTGCTGGTGGACGAGTCACCGCTTTTGGCACGCTTTGTGCTGCAACAATAATATCACGGCACAAATTCTTATTTCCGGCAGGGGCATATGATAAAAGTATTGATCGTTGATGATTCGGCAATTGTGCGGCAGGTGCTGTCCAGGGAACTGGCCCGGGCCCATGATCTCAGGGTGGTGGCCACCGCGCCCGATCCGTATGTGGCCCGGGACAAAATCCTGGAATCCCGGCCGGACGTGGTGCTTCTGGACCTGGAAATGCCACGGATGGACGGGCTTTCTTTTCTGAAAAAACTCATGAAGCATTATCCGTTGCCGGTTATTATAGTTTCGTCCCTGACCCCGAAAGGCGGCGAACTGGCCGTGGAGGCCATTAACGCCGGAGCCGTGGATGTGATGTGCAAGCCGGGATCTTCGCTTTCTGTCAATAACATGTCAGAGGCTTTAATCGAGAAAATACGCGGTGCGGCCGTGGCGCGGGTTAGCAAAACCGGCACGCATGCAGGCGATGCCGGCCTTTCCCGCTCCCAGATCAGGATTAGCCAGGCGAAAATGACTGATACCGTGATCGCCATCGGCGCTTCGACCGGCGGCACCCAGGCAATCCAGGAAGTGCTTACCCGGATGCCCGGCAACTCGCCGGGCATCGTAATTGTCCAGCACATGCCGGAGCAGTTTACCGCTTCACTGGCCGAGCGCTTAAACCAGTTATGCGACCTGGAGGTCAGGGAGGCGAAAAACAATGATTCGGTTTTACCCGGCACCGCGCTGATAGCGCCGGGGAACTACCACCTGCTTTTGCAGCGAAGCGGCGCGCGGTTTTACGTCCAGACCAAAACAGGACCGCTCGTGTGCGGGCACCGCCCCAGCGTGGAAGTGCTGTTCAAGTCAGTGGCCAGGGCAGCCGGAAGAAACGCCGTGGGGGTGATCCTGACGGGAATGGGCAAGGACGGCGCCTCGGGGCTTCTGGAGATGCGCAACAGCCAAGCCCGCACCATTGCCCAGGATGAAAAAAGCTGCGTGGTCTTCGGCATGCCCAAGGAGGCCATTGCCCTGGGAGCGGCCGAAAGCGTGCTGCCGCTGGCCGGAATTCCAGAAAAAATCGTGTCTTGCGTGAATGAAAAAAATCATGGATAAGTCCGGAAAACTTCATGGAGGAAGTATGGGTGGTACAAAGAGGTCCGGGGATCGATATCAATTTGCCGGGGTGGACCTGGGCGGGATCCGGAACCGAAACGAACTGCGGGTTATAAATATGATGGGGCAGGTGCTGGAGCACTATCCTGATGTGTCACGGGACGTGCTCAATGTTCAGGACATTTATGCCCTGGCGCTGAATCTGCTGCCTGCCAGGTACACGCAGCGCTTTTCCATAGTGTTAAATGACCCGGTTACCGACCAGCATGTCCGCGATGCTCTGCAAAAGGCAGTGGAACAGGTACGGGCAAATCCCACGGGACCCAACAGAAAATTCGAAACCTAAATTGAGCGATTTTCAAGTTTGTCGCAGATACAAGGAAGATGCAGACGAGCTATAGTTGACTATGCGAGGCTGCATCTGACGCAGTAGATGCGGCAAAATTGAAAATCCCGGAGGGTTTCAAATTTTAACACCTGAAAATGACTTAATTCC
>CAZTHW010000085.1:0-9686 GCA_964613595.1 uncultured Desulfobacteraceae bacterium
AGCCGGGGAGATCGACTGGTATGAAGATTAAAGCCCAGATGACCATGGTGTTGAATTTGGACAAATGCATCGGGTGCCACACCTGCAGCATCCCGTGTAAAAACGTCTGGACCAGCCGGGAAGGCGCGGAATACATGTGGTTTAACAATGTGGAGACCAAGCCCGGCATCGGGTATCCCAAAAACTGGGAGGACCAGGGCATTTACGGGGGCGGATGGACGGCCAAAGACGGCCGGCTTGCGCCCATGGCCGGCGGCCGGGTACGGAAGCTTTCCCGGATTTTCAACAACCCGGATCTGCCCCAGATCGACGCCTATTACGAGCCCTGGGATTATGACTACGGCAGCCTGGTCACAAGCCCGGTAAAAAAGCACCAGCCCGCCATCCGGCCCCGCTCGCAGATCACGGGCCAGTCCATGGAAATCCAGTGGGGGCCCAACTGGGAAGACGACCTTGCCGGGGTGTGTGAAACCGGCACCGCGGACACCAATTTTGCCGGCCTGGAGGCCCGGAAATACCTGGAATTTGAGCAGGCCTTCATGTTTTACCTGCCCCGGCTGTGCGAGCACTGCCTAAATCCGGCATGTGTTGCCTCATGTCCGTCAGGCGCGCTTTACAAAAGGGATGAAGACGGCATCGTGCTGGTGGATCAGGCCCGTTGCCGGGGCTGGCGCTACTGCGTGTCCGGCTGCCCCTACAAAAAGGTCTATTTCAACTGGAAAACCGGCACCTCGGAAAAATGCATCTTCTGCTATCCCAGAACAGAAAGCGGCATGACAACGCTCTGCTCTGCCTCCTGCGTGGGCCGGATCCGGTATGTGGGTGTGATCCTCTATGACGCAGACCGCATATCAAAGGCCGCATCCGCTGCCGATCCCAAAGACATCTATCCGGCCCTTGTGGACATGATGCTCGATCCCAATGATCCCAAGGTGCTTGATGAGGCTGAAAAACAGGGCATTTCCCAGGGGGTTTTAAAGGCCGCCCAAAACTCGCCCACAGACAAGCTCATGCGCAAATGGCCCCTGGCCCTGCCGCTTCACCCGGAATACAGGACCCTTCCCATGGTCTGGTATGTTCCGCCCTTAAGCCCCCTGCAGACCGGTACTGAAAACAAAAACCCCGATGAAGTGCTGGCGGATATGCGCATTCCGATAAAATACCTGGCCAATCTGCTGGCAGCCGGTGACGAGGCCCCGGTGCGACGGTCTCTTAAATATCTCATGGCCCTGCGGGCCTATATGCGCTCTTTACGCCTGGAAAAAACCCCGGACAAAAGCATACTGGACCAGGCCGGACTGGATGAAAAAACGGTCCTGGAGATCTATGATTTACTGGCCATTGCCAAACACAAGGACCGGTTTGTGATTCCAACAACCCCGACCCCGGACCAGGCGGACCTGCGCATGGCCCAGGCAGAGAAAGGATTTGACTAAAGCCATGGACAAAACAGCTCAAAAACAAATCAAAGCATTGTCGTTTCTGCTCCAATTCCCGGATGCACAGACGCTTGAATCAATGCGCGCCCAAAGCCCTTTGCTCGAGCAGGCTTTTGAGGCACCTGATCGCGTTCATATCCGGAAATTTCTGCAATACCTCGCACAGACCCCGCCGCTTAGCGTGCAGGAAGCTTTTTGCGCGGCATTTGACTTAAATCCAGAGACCTGCATGAACCTGACCTGGCATGAATACGAAGACGGCGCAAAGCGGGGGGTGGCTCTGGCCCGGTTTGCCCGGGCTTTTGAAGCAGCCGGATTTGATCCGGCCTGCAGTGATCTGCCCGATTACCTGCCCATGGTGCTCGAACTGTTGTCCCTGGAGGAAAACGGCGCGTTTCAATGGGTGGTCTTTGAACACCGGCATACCATAAAAGTTCTGGAAGAACGGCTTAAATCCATACAAAGCCCGTATGCCGGAATTTTTCAGGTTCTGTGCGGACTGTTTTATGCCGCTGCCAATCAATGCAAAAAGGGGGCGTGATGAGCGGTTTTTTCCATACCCTGGGGTTCGTGGTATTTCCTTATATCGCCCTGACGGTTTTTGTGGTCGGCCACGCCTGGCGATACGTCACTGACTGGAAGCGCTGGAACGCGGCATCCTCTCAGTTTCTTCACAAGGACAGCATCAAGGGCGGCATTACCATATTTCACTGGGGCGCGCTGTTGACCCTTCTGGGCCACGCCGGGGGCATGCTGATTCCCCAGCGGGTTTATGACGTCTTTGGTATCAATGCTGCGGCCCACAATTTCGTGGCCCACTGGGCCGGCCTGGTTGCCGGGCTGCTCATGGTGCCCGGGGTGGTCTGGCTGCTGGTGCGAAGAATCCGGCAGGACCGGATTGCTGCCAACACCTCGATCCATGACTATGTTTTGCTGGTTCTGCTCCTGGTGGTTTCCGGGCTGGGGCTTTACAACGTGGTGTTCACCCATTATGACGTGCTTTATTCCGTGGCTCCGTGGATCCGCAGCATCGTTGTCCTGGCCCCGCAGCCGGATCTCATGGCACCGGTGCCGGTTTCATACAAACTGCATATACTCACCGCCCTTGCCCTGCTGGGATATTCGCCCTTTACCCGGCTGGTGCATATCTGGAGCGCGCCCGTGACCTATTTGTACCGAAGCTACGTAATTTTCAGAAAATCGCCCGGCGCAAAAGGAGCCTAAACCATGGCAGATGCAAACAACAATGAAAACGGAGCGGTCTGTTACGCCCAATCCAGCCGGAGCGCGGCACTGACCTGGACCACCCTTGCGTTTTTCGCCGGGTTTGCCGGGGTCTCGGCATTCGGGCCCATTGTGGCGCGCTTAAAGGAATCCATGGAAATCGGCGCAGTGCTCATGGGCGTGTTGTCTGCCTCGCCGTCTCTGACCGGTTCCCTGCTGCGCATTCCTTTTGGCGCGGCCGTGGACCGCATGGGCGGCAAAAAGCCCATCCTTATCCTGCTGGGCCTGGCAGGCGCGGGCATCATCGGCCTGGCACTTTTGTTTGCCCTGTTTCCCGAACCTGTGGCTGCCCAGTTTCCGCTGTTTTTACTGGCCGGCATCTTGTGTGGCTGCGGCATTGCCATTTTTTCGGTGGGCATTCCCACGGTGTCCTATTGGTATCCCCAGAAAAAGCAGGGCGCGGCCCTGGCCGCCTATGCCGGGCTGGGCAATCTCGCCCCGGGCCTTTTTGCCATGCTGCTGCCCGCGCTGGTGGCGGCAATGGGACTGAAGTTTTCCTACATTGTCTGGGTGGGGTTCGTGGTGGCGGTGTTTGTGCTGGTGATGCTGTTTATGAAGGATGCGCCGTATTTTCAATACCGGGAAATGGGCATTGAAATCGATGAAGACGCCCTGCTGCATACCTGCGGCCAGGAGCTGCTGCCGTCCGGCGGTGCAACGGACTCGCTGAAAAAAGCCGGGGCCAACTGGCGGACCTGGATTCTGACCTATTTTTACTTTATCAATTTCGGCGGGTTTATCGCGCTCACTGTATGGTTTCCCACCTACTGGGCGGAATTTTTCGAGATGAGCATCATGACCGCCGGGTTTCTTACGGCGGCATACTCCCTGTCCTCATCCCTGCTCCGGGTGGCCGGCGGCCGGGTCGCAGACATTTTCACCGGCGAAAAAGTGGCCCTGTTTTCCTTTGCCGCTGTCATTACCGGCTCTATCCTCATGGTCCTGGTGGCCGAATCCTTTGCCCTGGCCTTTTTGGGCCAGATGATCATGGCATTGGGCATGGGATTTGCCAATGCAGCCGTGTTCAAGCTGGTGCCGCGATATACGCCCGCCGCAGTGGGCGGGGCCTCGGGCATCGTGGGCGGCCTGGGCGCATTCGGCGGATTTGTGATCCCCCCGGCCATGGGACTGTTTGTGGCCCTTTCCCCGGTTGCCGGCTACAGCAACGGGTTTATTGTTTTTACGGCCTTGACGGCGGTCGCACTGGCGCTGTTGTATGTGCTTTACAGATACCCTCAGAAAACCGACTCCTGACTGTTTTTACGCAGCCATTCGGCCAGATCCGACTCTTTGGCCTCCCGCCTGGCGCATTTCAAAAACATAATGACCCGATCAGCCGGAGAGGCTGTCAGGCTGTATCCGTTTAGCTCTAAAAAAAGCCGGGTTACTGTATAAGCCGTGCGTTTGTTGCCGTCATAAAATCCATGATTCCGCACAAGGGCAAATCCATAGGCAGCGGCCAGATCAAAGATATCGAAACGATCTTCATAAAGCGTAATTGCTTGCGGGCGGCCTGCAGCGCTTTCAATAAGCCCGCGGTCTCTTACCCCGGCCATGCCGCCATGATCGTCAATCTGGCGGTCGTGAATGGCCAGCACCGTTTCGGGCAGAATCCATCGGCAGGTCATTTTTTAGACAATTCCCGGAGAATATCCCGGTCTTCATTCATGATTTTCTCCGCGGCATCCATCTGGACTTCAAATTCCTCGTTATACGGCGTGATCCGGAAACCGTCCTTGGTATCTGTCAGGTAGATGGTCTCTCCTTCCCGGACTTTTAACTTGGCCAATATCTCCCTGGGCAGGACAAGCCCTACCGAATTGCCGATTTTCCTCAGCTTTATTGCATGCATGATATTTTCCCCCGTGAATTTGTTAGTACGATTGTAATAACAAATTTCTGATTCGTCAAGCCAATCCCGTTTGCTTTGTGCGCAGTTTCGCAGGGCACGATTGCAAGGATCGGCCGGGATTCAGGAGATAACGCATAATCCGCCCGCAGCACGCGAACCTATGAACTCCTTGTTTTCTTCGGTTCTACAATCCCGGCTATTTATTTCGGTATACGCCTGACCTTGTACCCGCACCTGCCGGCCAGCTCCACGGCCGCCTTTCGCACATGATCATAGTAGGTATTATATTTTTCCCGCAGCGTGGGAAAATGCAGGCTGTCGTCCGCGGCGCTCGACAGGGTGTGGGCATGGGGAAAGTAATTCTTGAAAATGGTGGTGTCGTGACGGGCTGCGATATCGACCAGTTCCCGGTGATGGAGCTTGTACTGCCGGGTGCGCCGGTCTGTCTTGTTAAGCAGTATCCCGGCTGTCTGCGGCGCCGGGTGGCGGTTGTTTTCGATTGCCCGGGCATACTGTATCATGTTGAATGTGTCGGTCATGCCGTTGACGGCCATGCGGCTGGACTCCGAGGGGATGACGATATAATCGGAGGTGCGAAGGGCGGCCATGGTGATCTTGTTTCTTTTGTCCACGTTGGCCGGTGTGTCAAATAAGATGAGGTCAAACTTTTTCTGCAGGGTACCGGTCAGGGATCGCAGAAACCGGACAACTTTTTGCTGGCTCCATTCCGACTCGATGTCAATGGCAGATTCCCGCTCCTGGGTCATAACCCAGAGCTCGGCAAGGGGGAGCCGCCTGGTTTGCGTGCGGCCCTTTTCCCTTTTGAGCAGATAGTCGGCAAAGCGCACCTTTCTGCCGCTGTTGATGTCTTTAAACAGGTGCGTAATGCTTCGTTTATCCGACTTTGCAGCGGCAACCGCATGAATCCCCATCAGGGAGGTGGCAGAACTGGACTGGCTGTCAAGATCCACCACGGCAACCCGGGCCTCTTTGCCGGCTATCCGGGTGGAGGAAAAGAAATCCGAAAGAAAAACCGTAATGGTCGATTTTCCCACGCCGCCCTTATTGTTATAGATCGATATTACGGCCATTTTGTATCCCTGCAGCAAAAACAACGGAAATAACTTGCGGAATTGCCTTTCAGTAAAACATCTATGCGGGAAACGGGCTTTTGTCAACCCGGAAATGTGGTTGTCTCAAAGGGCAATGCCTGCTGCCCAAGGCCATCAAGAGCAGCAACACAATCAATTTGATTTGATTAAAATTTAATTGACATTTAAGAGCACAATCAATTATATTTAAAATTTTGAAAATTTATTTGGGATGTGCGTATAAGAACATGAAATACCAGGAAAAAGGCATATGGGCATTATGACAAAAAGAATTTTTGGGGCAGTATTTTTAATCGCGGTATTTATCGGCGGTGTGCTCCCGTCTCAAAGCACTGCCGCAGACGACATCGAGGTTTCAAACATTGAAACCACCTATGTGGAAAAAGGCGAGCAGGCTTGTACGCTGAGTGTAAGAGCCCTTGTCACCAATCACGGAGCTACCGATGATGTCACAATCAAGGCGGCTGCCGTGGACAAAGACGGTTTCGAACTGCAGACCGTTAAATTTACCGGGCATATCGAGAGCGGAGAGACAATTTCACTGCTCGAACAGGTGAATATGACAAGGAAGGCTTACGAACAGATTGCCTCCTGGAAACAGAAAAAATAAAAAACCCTGAAACCCGCGCCGGTTTTATTTACCGGCACCCCCGGGCAACCGGCGCCTGCTGCCCCCCTTCCGGCAGGCGCCGGTTGCTTTTTTCACCCCTTACAGAAAATGCACACATTCACAATCGGCGACCCTGATCAGGAGACCTGTGCCCCGCCCGGGCGCAGCTGCCTGTTTACGCAAGACTATAATAGTTATAATAACTATAAAACTTTAAATGCGTTTTTACCCATTCACAATATTATAATATTATATTAGATAGTTATAGAAAAAATAAAAAATTTAATTTTTTTCTTGACACCGCCCTAAACCTGCAATTATCATAATAACTAAAAATAAACCCTCTTTTTACAAAGGAGGACACCTGCCATGGACGAAGTTTTCACTGTTTTTAAAGCCAGCCAGCACTGCAACGTTTCCCCCAGAACCATTATAAACTGGATTGACGCCGGCCACATCAAGGCCTACCGCACCCCCGGGGGACACCGCCGCATCAACCGCAAGGACCTGGAAGACTTCATGCACAAGCAGGGGATTCCCATTCCCGAGGCGGAAATTGAAGACAACGGCCGCAAGAAGATCCTTGTGGTAGATGATGATCCCATTATCGTGGAAAGCATTGTCCAGGCCCTGGAAGAAGACGAGCACGACTACGAGGTCATCTCGGCGGCAGACGGCTTTGAAGCGGGCCTGCAGGTTAATCACTTCAAGCCGCACCTGCTGATCCTGGATATCATGATGCCCGATATCAAGGGATACGAAGTCTGCCAGAAAATCAAGTCCAACAAGGAAACCTGCGATACCCGCATCATCGTGTTGTCTGCATACCTGGACGAGGAAAAATTCAAGCAGATGAAGGACAACGGAGCCGATGCCTGCTTTTCCAAGCCCCTTCCCCTGCCCCAGCTCAAGGAGGAAGTGGCCCGGCTGCTTTCCACCGGCTAAAACCGGCTGACGCCTGCCGGCACCCTCAAATTCGAGGAGGCATTCATGAAACTCAAAGAAGCCCTTGATAAAAAACAATTCGCAGTCACCACCGAGGTCCAGGCCCCTGTTGAAAAGGAATCCGAAGACCTGATCAAGAGCCTGAACCTGATCCGGGGTCGGGTAGACGGGGTTTCGGTTTCCGAGGTCGAGTTCGAAGGCATTGTGGGCGATACCATCAGTACCTGCCAGACCCTGAAGGAAAACCGGTTTGAATCCATCTACCAGACCACCACGCGGGACAAAAACCGCCTGCAGCTTCAAAAGGACCTGTTTTCCGCTCACCAGGCCGGCATTGAAAACCTGCTGGTCTTTACCGAGGACTACCGAATCACCGGCGACAGCCTCCAGGAGATGATGTTTTTCCACGTGGACGCCGGCAAGCTCCAGAGCGTGCTCGAGCACCTCAGGGACGGCAGAAACGTGGAAGGCCAGGAAGTCGAGGTCCGGCCCAACTTTGTTCTCGGCTCCGGGGTGGAGTCGAACTGGGGCAAAAACGTGCCCGATCTCGAACTCAGGGAAATGGAGGAAATGACCAAGATGGGCGCCGGCTATTTTCTTACCACGCCGGTATTTGACGTGGAGCGGTTTGACAAGTTCCTGCAGCGCACAAAGACCTTCGGCGTCCCCGTGATCGCGGAAGTGCTGATCATGCGAACCGCCGGCATGGCCCGGTTTTTAAACCGCCACTTAAAGCCCGGCCTGGTGCCCGACTGGGTCATCCAGAAGCTGGCCAAGGCCACGGACAAGGACAAGGCCAGCATTGAACTGTTTGCCGACACGGTCAAGGGCCTCAAGGATATTTGCGACGGCATCCATATTATTACCATCGGTGGAGAGGAAAAACTCCGGCAGTACCTGGATGCCGCCAAGCTGAGATAAACCTTTCAAATAAATTGCTTTTAAAAATCTAAAACGCTCAATTTAGGATAAAGCTCTGCCGGGCCGGGCAGCAAAACGGCTATGCCCGCTGACGGCCCGTTCATAACTTTAAGAACCCAAAAGGAGCCGTTCCCGTGGAATCCATCGCCTTGTCCATCAACGGAAAGCGGGTCACCTGCCGCACAGGCGACAGCCTGCTTTCCGCTGCAGAAAAAAACGGCATCTACATCCCCACCCTTTGCCATCACCCGGATTTGAAACCCCACGGGGCCTGCCGCATGTGCCTGGTGGAAGACGAAAAAAGCGGCCGCCTCATGGCCGCCTGCGTCACCCCGGCGGCAAAGGACATGGCCGTGCAGACCGACACCGAGCGCATTGTCAATCACCGCAGAAACATCGTGCGCCTGATGATCGCCGAGCACCCGGAATCCTGCATTGTCTGTACCAAGGGCAACCGGTGCGAGTTAAGGGGCCTGGCCGCCCGCCTCGGAGTGGCCGAAACCCGGCTTTACCCCATGCCCAACTACAAGCCCTACGAAGAGCTCAATCCCTTTATCGTGCGCGATCTGAGCAAGTGCATCCTGTGCGGCAAATGCATCCGGGCAGACCATGAACTGGTGGCCGCAGGCGCCATTGATTACAACGACCGGGGTTTTACCTCCAGGCCGGCCACCCTGATGGAGCTTCCGCTGGAAGACTCCACCTGCACGTTCTGCGGCACCTGCGTGTCCATGTGCCCCACGGGCGCGCTTTCACCCAAGCCCGCGGGATTCGTGGGCACCCCGGAAAAGGAATTCGATTCAGTCTGCGGTTTCTGCGGGGCCGGGTGCAGCCTTTCCATGGGCGTGGCCGGCAGCCGCGTGGTCGAGGTCAACCCCTCGAAGTTGAAGGGCAGCGTCAACGGCCCCACCCTGTGCGTTCGCGGACATTTTGCGCATGATTACTTAAACTGCGGCGACCGCCTCCAGCAACCCTTTCTCCGGACCACGGATGAAAACGGGGAGCCCGCATTCGGACCCGCGGACTGGGATTCAGCCGTCTCCCGGGCCGCAGAGGTGCTCGCAGACATCAAGCGCAATCACGGCCCGGGCAGCATCGCTTTTATCGGATCGCCCAGGTGCACCACAGAGGAAAACTACCTGTTCCAGAAAATCGCGCGCGTCCTGTTTGAAACCAACAACGTGGTCAGCACCGGCACTGTCAACGGCCAGGGCCTGATCCGCCGCATCGAGGAAAGATCCATGGGCACGGCCCGCATTGCCCCGCTTTCCCGCCTGGAACAGGCTGATGCGATCCTGGCAATAAACGCGGATCCGGACCACGCCGTGCCTGTGGCGGCCTATCACGCAAAGCGCGCGGCTCGAGCGGGCACACCCCTGGTAACCGTGGATACCCGGCGCACCGGGCTGGCCCGGTTTGCCCGCGCCCGGGTGCGCCCGGATGCCGGGCCGGATGCAGAGGCCCGCATCCCGCTGCTCATCGGCGCCATTGCCGCCCGGATTGCCGAAAAAAACGGCCAGGAC
>CAZTHW010000086.1:0-9657 GCA_964613595.1 uncultured Desulfobacteraceae bacterium
ATGGGTGATGGGTGATGGGTGATGGGTGATGAGTGATGGGTGATGAGTGATGGGTAATGGGTTAAGTTTTAAGTAAAATCAGATGGTTATATTTTTACTGCCGGGCGGGGATAACATTTTCAAGGCTTTCTACGGTGCGATCAAGCGGTTTGGAAAAAATGGGGCGCGGGGGCGGATCAGGAGTTGATTGATGGGGTTTGGAATGATATGGAGTTATAAAGAAGTGTTAAGTTCATTAAGTGTTAAGTTTTAAGAGAAATCGGGCTGTTATTTTTATGCGTGGCGTGATAAACGGGATATATGTCTGGAAAAAATAAACAAACTGGAAATCCGGGCCAGGAGATGCTGCGGCGGCTGCCGGGGGTGGATGCCGTTCTGGGGTGGGCTGCGGAAGATCCCGGGCTGGCCGGTGTGCCCCGGTCCGTGTTAAAGGCCTGTGTGCGGCGGGTGCTCGACGGAATGCGAAAGCAGGTCCTGGAAAGCGGCGCGCCGCTGGAGCAAAGCGATCTGGGCCGGGACGCCATCATGGGGGCTGTGCGGGCCCAAGCAGATGCGGCCATGGCCGAAAACCTGGTGCACGTGATCAATGCCACGGGTGTGGTGGTGCACACCAACCTCGGCCGGTCCCTGCTCAGCGACAAGGCGATGGCACATGTACAGGCGGCGGCCGCCGGGTATTCCAACCTGGAGTTTGACCTGGCAGCCGGCAGGCGGGGGTCGCGATACGAGATCGTCGAAGACCTCATCTGTGAGATCTCCGGGGCAGAGGCGGCCATGGTGGTTAACAACAATGCCGGGGCCGTGCTGCTGTGCCTGGATACCGTGGCAAAAAACCGGGAGGTGATCGTCTCCCGTGGCGAGCTGGTGGAAATCGGCGGATCTTTTCGAATCCCGGACGTGATGAGCCGAAGCGGGGCCGTGCTCCGGGAGGTGGGCGCCACCAACCGCACGCACCCGGACGATTACCAGTCTGCGATCAACGAGAACACCGGCATGCTGCTCAAGGTGCACACCAGCAACTACGGCATCGTGGGGTTTACCCGGAGCGTTTCCTTAAAGGAGATGGTGGACCTGGGCACGGATGCCGGGCTGCCGGTGATGGAGGACCTGGGCAGCGGTACGTTCGTGGATTTTTCCAAATACGGGCTGATCAAGGAGCCCACGGTGCAGGAATCCGTGGCCGCAGGTGCGGACCTGGTGACGTTTTCCGGGGACAAGCTGCTGGGCGGACCCCAGGCCGGGGTGATCGTGGGGTCCAGGGCAATTATGGACCGGATCAAGAAAAATCCCCTGACCCGGGCCCTGCGCATTGACAAGCTCACCCTGGCGGCCCTGGAAAGCACGCTGCGGGCCTATCGCGACGAGCCTGCCGCCATGGAAGAAATCCCCACCCTGTACATGCTGACCTGTCCGCTGGCCCACATCGAGAAAAAGGCCGCAGACCTGGAAAAGGCGCTTGGCGAAATCGGCGATCCGAGATTGAAATGCCGGGTGGTGGATTCTGTGTCCCGGGCCGGGGGCGGGTCCCTGCCGCTGCAGGAGCTGCCGACCAAGTGCGTGGCCATCACTGTGGACGGGATCGGGCCTTCCCGGATGGATCAGGCGCTGCGGGGGCAGAGGCCGGCGGTGATCGGGCGGATTGAGAATGACGAGTTTATTTTCGATTTAAGGACGGTGAGGGATGGGGAGATTGCGAGGGTTGCGGGGGCGGTGAGGCGGGTGATGAGTGATGGGTGATGGGTTATGAGTGATGGGTTATGGGTGAGAATAGTGTTAAGTGCATTAAGTCCATTAAGTGTTAAGTGATTAACTGGTTAAGATGGGTAGGGGCAAACCTGTGGGTTTGCCCGTTTGCAGGGCGCGTGTGGGGGTGAACCTGTGGGTTTGCCCGAAATCCTATCAGGGAAATGATTTATGAGTGATCAGAAGAGCGGCGGGATACATCGGAGCCAGACTTCGAGCAGTGCGTTTTTGCTGTCCAGGAGCGATATCAGCGAGCCTGCGGCAGAGTACGGCACCCAGTCAGACGCGGCTGCGGCGTGGACCATCGAGGCCCTGACCCGGGTTTTTCCGGATGCCATCGGGCCGGGGCGGATTCTGGAAGCCGGCCTGGCGCAGGTGGCAGGTGCGGACCGGTTTGCGGTCATGGCGTTTCGCATTGATGATTTTCACCAGGCGGCCGAACCGGAAACCCTGATACAGGAGGCGGCCGGGATTGTCGATGAAATCTGCCGGGATCGAAACGGCATCTGGGGGATCGTGGACGCGGACGTGCTGGCCTGCTTTCTGCCGGAAACCGACGGGGAGGCATGCCTGGAAACCGCGGACGCGGTGCGTGAAAAGCTGGCGGAAAGCAGAAACGGGACCGTGACCATCGGCATTGCCGGGTACCCGGTGCTTGACTACGACCGGCCAAGCATTCTGAAAAACGCGCAAAAGGCCGTGGTTCACGCCGAGTTCTTCGGCCCGGACAGCCGGGTGGTGTTTGACTCGGTGAGCTTAAACATCAGCGGGGACAACTACTACCAGGCCGGAGATATCGACGGGGCGGTGGCCGAATTCAAAAAGGCCCTGGAGCTGGATGCCGAAAACGTCAACGTGCTAAACAGCCTGGGGGTCTGCCACGGGGTGTGCGAGCAATACGACCAGGCCCTGGAATGCTTCCTGGAAGCCGCGCGGCTGGATCCCGAAGAGGTCATGCCCGTGTACAATGCCGGATACGTATGCATGTGCAAGGGCGATTACGCGCGGGCCCTGGAATATTTCCGCCAGGCCGAAGCCCTGGATAAAAACGTGTTCGAGGTGGCCTTTCAGGCCGGCCGGGTGTATTTGGAAACCGGCCGGTACATCCAGGCCAAAACGCACCTGGAAGCGGCCGTGGATTTAAATCCCGGGTCATCGGCCGCGCACCGCTACCTGGGCGACTGCTACATGGAGATCGACCGGGATGCGGATGCGGCAACCGCCTACAAAAACGTGCTCAAGATCCGGCCCGAAGACGCAGAAGCCCTTTCTGCCCTGGGGTATCTCTACGAAATGCGGTCCAGAAACGCGGATATCGCACTGATGTTTTGCCAGCGGGCCGTTGAGATGGCCCCGGACAACGCGCTTTTCCGTCAGCGGCTGGGCCGGCTGTATTTCAACCGGAATAGGTATGACGAGGCGCTGGAAGAGTTTGAGGCGGCAAGGGGGTTGGGTGATACGGCTTCGGACGAGTATATGGAGATGATTAAGGGGGGGAGGAGTAAGGTTAGTGATGGGTGAAAAAGTGTTAAGTGTTAAGTGCATTAAGTTTTAAGAAAAAAAATAAAAAGTGGTTATGTGGTTACGTGATTAGGTGGTTAGGGGCACAAGACCCGATAGCCACATAAGGCGGCTGTTGTGCATTGATTTTGGCGGATTCGTTGTTATTTTAAGCGGAAACGAGATAAAGATATTTGGATATTGGGAGATACAGGAACATGCCGATTTATGAATATTATTGCGAGGGGTGTGATAAGAAGTTTGAGACGCTGGTCAGGGGCGGGGAGGTGCCGGTGTGTCCGAAGTGCGGGCAGAGCCGGGATCTGAAAAAACTGCTGTCTGCGTGCGGGTTTGTGAGCAAGGGCGAAGGCGGCCAGACCGTCAGCTCGTCTGCGGGATCGTCCTGCGGCAGTTGTGCTTCCACCGGATGTGCCGGTTGCGGCATATGACGGGCAAAACCGTGCGCATCGGCACCCGCGGCAGCAAACTGGCCCTGTGGCAGGCCAACTGGGTAAAAGACCGGATCGCGGAGCACCATCCCGAGATAAATATCGAACTCGAGGTCATCAAGACCAGCGGGGACAAGATCACGGATGTGCCCCTGGCCAAAGTCGGGGGCAAGGGCCTGTTTGTCAAGGAAATCGAGGAGGCCCTGCTTGACGGCCGGGTTCACCTGGCCGTGCACAGCATGAAGGACATGCCCGGCGAAATGCCCGAAGGCCTGCACATTGGCGCGATTCCCGTGCGGGAAACCCCTTACGATGTGCTCATTGCCAAAGAGGCGACCACGCTGGCAGAGCTGCCCCGGGGCGCGGCCGTGGGCACCAGCAGCCTGCGGCGGGCATGCCAGGTGCTGCATTTCCGGCCGGATTTTGACGTGCGGCCCCTGCGGGGCAACATTGACACGCGCATCAAAAAACTCGCCACTGAAGGCCTGGATGCCGTAATCCTGGCGGCCGCCGGGGTCAAGCGCCTGGGCTATGATCATGAGATCAGCGGCCACCTGGACCCGGAAGTGGTGCTGCCGGCAGTCGGCCAGGGCGCGCTTTGCATCCAGGCCCGCAAAAACGACCACGAGACCGCCGGCCTGCTGGCCGAGATCCATCACCCGGAAACCGCGTGCACGGTACTGGCGGAGCGGGCGTTTTTAAAGCGCCTGGAAGGCGGATGCCAGGTGCCGATTGCGGCTTTTGCCGTGCTTTCGGACGGCAACCTGGCGCTCGACGGCATGGTGGCGGAAACCGACGGCTCGGTCATGCTAAGAGAACAGATGACCGGTTCGGCCGAAAATCCCCAATCCCTGGGAACGGCCCTGGCAGACCGGCTGATTGCGCGCGGCGCCGGGGATATCGTGCAACGCCTTATCGAAGAAGCCCGACAATCATGAGTGGAATTGTTTACCTGATCGGCGCCGGCCCCGGGGACCCCGGGCTGGTGACACAAAAGGGAGTCGCGTGCATTGCCGCGGCAGACGTGGTGGTATACGATTATCTGGCATCCGCGGAGCTGCTCAAGTATGCCAGAGATGATGCCGAGTTGATCTACGTGGGCAAAAAGGGCGGAGACCACACCCTGAGCCAGGACGGGATCAACGCCCTGCTGGTGGAAAAGGCGGCTGCCGGAAAAGCGGTGGCGCGCTTAAAAGGCGGTGATCCGTTTATCTTCGGCCGCGGTGGCGAGGAAATCGAGGAATTGATCGCAGCCGGCCTGGCCTTCGAGGTGGTTCCCGGCGTGACCTCGGCTGTGGCTGCACCGGCGTATGCGGGCATTCCCCTGACCCACCGGCAGTTTGCCTCGTGCGTGACCTTTATCACCGGGCACGAGGACCCCACAAAGACCGATTCCATGATCAACTGGGATGCGCTGGCCGCCACCGGCGGCACCCTGGTTTTTCTCATGGGCGTGAAAAACCTGCCCAACATCACCCGCAGGCTTGCGGAAGCCGGCATGTCAAAGGATACCCCGGCCGCACTGGTGCGCTGGGGAACCACGCCGGATCAGCAGTCCGTGTCCGGAACCCTGGAGACGATCAATGATAACGTGCAGGCAGCCGGGCTCAAGCCGCCGTGCATTATCGTGATCGGCGAGGTGGTCCGGCTCCGGGAAAAGATGCAGTGGTTTGAAAAGCGTCCCTTGTTTGGCAAACGCATCGTGGTGACCCGGGCCAGGAAACAGGCCAGCGACCTGGTGCAAAAGCTCTCCGACCTGGGGGCGGCCTGCCTGGAGGTGCCGGCCATTGAAATCGTGCCGCCCGAAGACCTCGGCCCGCTGGATGCGGCGGTTAAAGCCGTCGCGGATTATGACTGGCTGGTGTTTACCAGTGTAAACGGGGTGGACGTGTTTTTTGACCGCCTGCGGGCCGCGGGAAAAGACACCCGGGCCCTGGGCGGAATCCACACCGCTGCCATCGGGCCGGCCACTGCCCGTCGCATGCGGGATAACGGGTTAAACGCGGATATCGTGCCGGACAGCTACCGGGCGGAAAGCGTGGTGGCGGCTTTTACAGATCTGGACATGAACGGGAAAAAAGTGCTTCTGCCCCGGGCCGAAGGCGCCCGGCCGGTACTGCCGGTGGAACTCACGAATATGGGCGCCCGGGTCGACGAGGTGATTTCCTACCGGGCCGTGCAGGGAACCGGCGGGGCCGATCAGCTCGTTGAACGCCTGCGCGCCGGGGAGATCGACATGATCACCTTTACCAGTTCCTCCACGGTGCGCAACTTCATGGCCCTGCTGCCCGAATCCGAAGCGGCGGATCTGCTCTCCGGGGTAAGCATTGCCGCCATCGGCCCGATTACAGCCGAAACAGCAGCGGAAATGGGCGTTCAGGCCGACATCGTGGCCGATGAATATACGATTGCGGGGTTGGTTGAGGCGATAAAAGAAAGTTTTAAGTGATAAAAGTGTTAAGTGTTAAGTGCATTAAGTTTTAAGATCAAAATACGGATTTATTCCTTTTTTTCTTAACACTTAAAGGTCACATCCGACGAAACTTTCACTGGTTTTCAAAATAACTTTGAATTCGGTTTACAAACTCCCAGGCTTGTTCGATTGCCTGTTTGCAATGATCTTCCGAAGGTTCAAAGAAATCCCCGTAATCGGCATCCTGCCGAAGATCAAAGAGCCGATGAAGCCATTTCGAAAATTTCTTGTCAATAATTCCCGGCTTCACAAACTCCCGGTCAAAATATGAAATCACGCCGCTGTGCTTGGACACCTTCGCCTTGTGGTAAACAACCAGAACCTGAATTGCATAAAACATTGCATAGTAGGCCCTGTTTATTGCCCCGCGAAAATGCCCCGCGTTTTGAAGCAGACGGGCCTCCGACAGGGCTTCCTCTGCCTGCTGAAGGCGGTATTTACAGAGTTCAAGTGTTTGCGGATCCTGTTTCAAGCAGCAATCCCCTCATTGCGCACCGCATCCAGTAAGGGGCTGACTGAGACGGGCCCTTGTTCGAAGTCTTTCTCAGAGATCACGATGGTTGAAAGATGCAAATCGTGCGCAAACCCGACTTCCCAAGCCACATCACTGATGGTCAAGCGGTCATCGGGCGTCATTTGCCCAATGACGACACAAACATCCAGATCGGATTCCTTTGTTTCAGTGTCCTTGACGTATGAGCCAAACGCCCAAATCCGCGCCTTTGGATAAACAGCACGCACATTTTCAGCAAATTCCCGCAATATTTTGAATTGCTCTTCGTGCAAAGACTATCTCCGGTTTTATGGGTTATCCCTACTCATCACTTTTTACTCATCACCCATCACTCATTCAATCGCATCAAACCGGCAGGCGTCGTAGCAGGCCAGGCACTGGACGCATTTTTCGCGGTCGATGGCAGCCACTTCCTTTTTCTGCCAGGAGATCGCGCCGCTGGGGCAGGCCTTGTAGCACATGCCGCACTTCTTGCACTTGTCCGGATCCACGGTGAACTTCAGCAGTGCGGCACAACGCTTGGCCGGGCAGCGCTTTTCATAGACATGGGCGTCGTATTCCTCCCGGAAGTACCGCAGGGTGGACAGCACCGGGTTCGGTGCGGTCTGGCCCAGCCCGCACAGCGAAGAGGTCTTGATCACATCACAGAGGTCTTCCAGGATTTCGATGTCTCCGGGCGCGCCGTGACCCGATGCGATCTTGTCCAGGATTTCCAGGATCCGGCGGGTGCCTTCGCGGCAGGGGGTGCACTTGCCGCAGGATTCGTCCTGGATGAAATCCATGAAAAACCGGGCCATGTCCACCATGCAGGTTTTTTCATCCATGACGATCACGCCGCCCGAGCCCATGATGGCGCCGACCTTGGCGATTTCCTCGTAGTCCACCGGCGTGTCCAGGTATTTTTCCGGCACGCATCCGCCCGACGGGCCGCCGAGCTGCACGGCCTTGAACTTGCGCTTCTTCGGGATGCCGCCGCCGATTTCAAATATCATCTTGCGCAGGGTAATGCCCATGGGCACTTCCACCAGGCCGATGTTGTTGACGTCCCCGGACATGGCAAACACCTTGGTGCCCTTGGAAGACTCCGTGCCCACGCTGGCGTACCACTGGCCGCCGTTTAAAATGATCTGGCCCACGTTGGCCAGTGTTTCCACGTTATTGAGCACCGTGGGCCTGTCCCAGAGCCCCTTGTTTGCGGGAAATGGCGGACGGGGCCGCGGCATGCCGCGCTTGCCCTCGATAGAGCGCATCAACGCGGTTTCCTCGCCGCAGACGAAAGCGCCTGCGCCCTGGTAGATGTCGATGTCAAAATCAAATCCGCTGCCCAGGATGTCCTCGCCTAAAAGGCCGTAGTTCCTGGCGTTTTCAATGGCCAGGCTCAGCCGATCGATGGCCAGGGGGTATTCGGTCCGGCAGTAAATATATCCCTTGGTTGCCCCGATGGCGCGGGCGGCGATGATCATGCCCTCGAGCACCGCGTGGGGGTCGGCTTCCAGAATGCTGCGGTCCATGAAGGCGCCGGGGTCGCCTTCGTCTGCATTGCAGAGCACGTACTTGATATCGCCCTGGGCCTTTGCGGCAAACCCCCATTTCACCCCCGCGGGAAACCCCGCGCCGCCGCGGCCGCGCAGACCGGAGGTTTTCACCTCCTCGATGATTTCCTCGGGCGTGAGTTCGTTGACCGCCCGGGCCATGCCGAAATACCCGTCCCGGGCGATGTATTCGTCAATGCTTTCCGGGTCGATCTGACCCTTGTTGCGCATGGCCCGGAACATCTGGTTGGCGAAAAACGGGATATCCGACATAATGGGGATGGTTTCCCTGGAGGCCGGCTCCTTGTAGAGCAGGCGCTGGACCGGGCGGCCCTTTAAGAAATGCTCCTCCACGAGCTCTTCCACGTCCCCGAGCGTAAGCTTCTGATAGAAAATGCCCTCCGGCTGGACCAGCATCACCGGGCCGACCGCGCAGAACCCGTTGCAGCCGGTTTCAATGATGCGGATTTCCCGGTCCAGGTTCTGGCGCTCGAGTTCGGCGCCAAGGGCTTTTTTGAACTCACTGGCTCCGCTGGCATGGCAACCCGTGCCGCCGCACAGCATCAGGTCTATTCTGTGCTGGTTCATTGTTTCTCCGAAAAAGTTTTAAGTTTTAAGTGCATTAAGTTTTAAGATCAAAATACGGATTTATTCCTATTTTTCTTAACACTTAAAACTTAACACTTAACCACTTTTTTATTCCTATTCATATTTCTCCAAAATCTCCAGCGCCTGGTCCGGCTTGATGCCGCCGTAGGTGTTTTGATCCACCATCATGACCGGGGCCAGTCCGCAGGCGCCCAGACACCGCACGGCTTCCAGGGAAAACCGGCGGTCGTCCGTGGTCTCCCCGGAACCGATGCCGTATGTGCGGCCGATCCGGTCCATGGCCTCCTTGACCCCCTTGACATAGCAGGCCGTGCCCAGGCAGACCCGGACGGTGTGCCGGCCCCGGGGTGTCAGGGAAAACAGGGAATAAAAGGTGGCCACCCCGTAAACATCGCTGCGGGGAAGATTCAGGCCGCGGCTGATGTAGTCGATCAGTTCAACCGGGAGATAGCCAACCACGTCCTGGCACATGCGAAGCACCGGGATCACGGCGCCGGGGGTGTCCTTATGGGACGCGATAATTTCATCGATGCGCTGGTGCATCTCCGGGGTGATATCCGGGTGGGAAAGCATTACGGAACTCCTTTTCCTTGTATCTGCGGCAAACTTGAAAATCGCTCAATTTAGGTCTCAATAAGTCGCCATTCTTCCTGAAAAAAAGAAGAACCAATATGTCATAATCATCCGGGATTGTCAAACGGTGGTTATGGGTGATGGGTGATGGGTTATGGGTTATGGGTTATGGGTGATGGGTTATGGGTGATGGGTGATGGGTTATGGGTGATGGGTTATGAGTGATGAGTGATGGGTGATGGGTTATGAGTGATGAGTGATGGG
>CAZTHW010000087.1:0-9637 GCA_964613595.1 uncultured Desulfobacteraceae bacterium
CTCGTCTGCATCTTCCTTGTATCTGCGGCAAACTTGAAAATCGCTCAATTTAGGCTTTAGTTTGTATCATTTCGTCCAAGCTGTCGAAGGTTTTTTTTGTTTCAAAAAACCGGGATGGGGCGGCCTTTTTTGTAACATATGAGAAAAGTAAAAACAGACTTGCGTTTTTTGCAATGATTGCCTAATGTTAAACAACATTCTAATATAGCATGAAAATCAAAAGAGCGATGAAATGGCAATCCCACCCAAACGATTATACAGCCGCTCGAAAATATGGATCGAGGATGCTGAGGGCAAAGTGGTGTTTGGCTCCGGTCGGCTGCGCATTTTAAAGGCCATTCAAAAAACCGGGTCCATACATGCCGCAGCCAGGGAGTTGAAAATGGGATACAGGGCGGTATGGGCAAGAATTCATGCCACTGAAGAGCGCCTGGGCATTCGATTGCTGGAAAAACGAATCGGGGGGACCAAAGGCGGCGGCTCCTGTTTGACTCCGGTTGCCGAAGGACTCGTCCATACCTTTACACGTCTGGAGCAGGAGATTGAAGAGGAAACCGATGCCCGGTTTCAGCAGCTTGAAAACATATTGAATATCGAAATCTCAGGCGCCAGTTCAACAGGGACGGACCATTGATAAATAAGGGCCAACTCCGGTTTAGGTTTTAAGCCCAGCTACAGCGCCTTTCTGCAGCCCGCTGCTTTGTTTTTGCAGATAAAAACCCGCTATATCCATGCCCAGCTGAATAAACCAGCCAATATCAAACCGGCACATGTGATCCTCGATAAATTGCAATGTCGAGGGATCACTATTTGCCCGTTTGTTTGCAAGACCTTCAAAATCCCATATTCCCCAGGAAATGAGAAAATTCATGGTGTCCGTAATTTGTCGCAATCGAACATGGCATGCATCAATATAGGCATTCGGGACAAATCCGGATGAATACAATTTTTCAATCAGATCGGGCAGCAACGGCGGTTGCGCCTGTTCGACAACCGCATTGCGGGAAAACCATTTCATAAAGTCCCTTTTGCACTGTCCCGTATTGAATTGATCTGATAACCGGCCATGTCGTTTCTTTACAACCGGTTGGCTTTTGCCTCTTAAATGAACATTGATTTTCCCGGGGTTTACCAACAGATCCCCGACAGCCGTGAACTCCGCATTATCCGCATAATCGGCTGCGGTCAGCAATGCGGCTTCGTTTATGCGTGCCAGCAGCAGCCAGTAGGCCGGCTCAAAAGACGACAAGCAATTTTCAACCCTGGCTTTGTATTTGCTCAGCCGGTTCTCGCAAACATGGCCGGACATGAAAAGGTGGTGCAATTCGTTGTTGATCGCCTGGACTTCAGAATGGGAATGCATGATGGCAGATCGGACTCCTTTCTGGTCTTTGTCGCGTATCAGTTTTCAACCACACCCGGTATCTTTTCAATGCGCACCGCGCAGGCCTTGTATTCCGCAGTGAGGGTCTCCGGGTCAAAAGCCGCATGGGTCAGCCAGTTGGCGTTTTGCTCCCTGAAGTGAAATGCCATCCAGACCATTCCATGGCTTATTTCCGGGGAAATATTGGCTTTGATAATGACCGCTCCGCGCCTGGATGCCACTTTTATTGTCTCGTGCTGGGAAATACCCAGCCGCTTTGCGTCGGCAAAAGAGATATCGGCTGTTTCTTCGCCCAACAGATCATTGAAACCCTCGCACCGGCCGGTCTGGGTCCGGGTATGATAATGGTAAAGGCGCCTTCCGGTGCTGAGCACCAGGGGATAATCCGCATCCGGCACTTCGGCCGGGGGGCTCCAGTCCGCCGGGGCAAACCGGCCCAGGCCGCAGGTAAATTCCCCGGATCCGTGCAGAACGCAGGTACCCGGATGATCCTGGCTCGGACACGGCCACTGGAGACCGTCGTGTTCGATGCGGTGATATTTGATGCCGGCAAAATTCGGCGCCAGTACGGAAATTTCATCATCCCAGATTTCCCTGGCGCTTGCAGACGGCCATGTATGGCCAAAGCGTTTGGCAATTTCCCGGAATATCCACCAGTTGGGCCGCGCCGCACCCGGCGGCGGGCTTGCGGTACGTACGCGATTGACCCGGCGTTCGCTGTTGGTGAAGGTGCCGTCATTTTCGCTCCAGGCCGCGGCCGGAAGGATCACATCAGCGTATTGGGAGGTTTCGGTTTCAAAGATATCCTGGCAGACCACGAATTCGGCGGATTCCAGTTCATGGGTCACCTTGTGCATATCCGGCTCGGTATTGGCCAGGTTCTCCCCGAAAATGTAAAATCCCCTGACGCCCCGGCCGGGCAGCGCCTCCATCATCTGCGGGATCATCATGCCGGGTTTTTCCGGCAGGCTGCCGCCCCCCCAGGCCTGTTCGAACTTTTGCCGCGCCTTTGGATCATCCACGCGCTGATAGCCCGGAAAAACATTGGGCAGCGCCCCCATGTCACATGCCCCCTGGACATTGTTCTGCCCCCGCAGGGGGTTGACCCCCCCGCACTCCATTCCCATGTTGCCCAAAAGCATCTGGAGGTTGGCAATGGACATGACATTGTTTTTCCCGCAGGTGTGCTCGGTGATGCCCAGGGTGTAGCAGACCATGACCGGTTTGACCGAAGCCAGCTCCCGGGCCGTCTGCCGTATTGTTTCAGGATCAATGCCGCAGATCTCAGAAGCCTGCTCCGGGCTGTATTGAGCCACTTTCCCTTTCAGATCTTCAAAACCGGTGCAGCAGGAGGACACAAACGCATGATCATAGAGGTCCTCGTCAATGAGCACATGCATAATGGCATTCAACAAAGCAATGTCGCTGCCCACCCGAAGGGGCAGATGCCGGGTGGCAAAGTCCACCAGGCGATGGCGCCGGGGATCGACCACAATGAGCCCGGCCCCGTTTTGCACCGCGTTTTTGACAAAGGTGGCGGCCACGGGATGGGCCTCGGTCATGTTGGAGCCGATCACCAGGAACATCTTGGCGCTGGCAAATTCAGAAAAGGAATTGGTCATGGCACCCGAGCCGAACGTGGCCGCCAGCCCGGCGACCGTGGGGGCGTGTCAGGTACGGGCGCAATGATCGATGTTGTTGGTTTTGAAAACCCCCCGGAAAAGCTTCTGCATCTGGTAGGAGTCTTCGTTGATGCTTCTGGCGCAGCTCACGCCGGCCACCGCATCCGGGCCGTCCTCGTCGATGATCTGACTGAATTTGTCCGCCACCAGGTCTAAGGCCTCATCCCAGGTGCTTTTGCGGAACCGGCCGTCTTCTTTTATCAAAGGGGCGGTCAGCCGCTTGTCCGAATAAATGAAATCATAGCCGAACCGGCCCTTGACGCACAGGCGTCCCTTGTTTGGGGCGCCATCTTCCACGCCAGTCACCCGGACGATGCGCTGGTCTTTGACATGCAGGTTCAACTGGCACCCCACCCCGCAGTAGGGGCAGGTGGTACGGATGACTTCGGTGTTCCAGGGCCGCCAATGGTACCTGGATTTTTTCTCCACCAGCGCGCCCACCGGGCAGGCCTGAACGCATTGCCCGCAGAAAACGCAGTCCGAATCCTTCAGCGGCTTGTCCCCCGCGGCCACGATTCTGCTGTCCTTGCCGCGGTAGCCGAAGCTGATGGCCTGGTTGACCTGGATTTCATTGCATGCCTGAACACACCGGCCGCATAGAATACAGCGCGAAAAATCCCGGATGATCAGCGGATTTACGGTTTCCATTGGATAATCAACAGCTCTGTGGCTGTATCTGCCGCCCGCCACCTGATAATGGTAGGCCAGTTCCTGCAGCCGGCAGTCGCCCCATGCCGGACACAGCTCCGCAGCCTGCTCATCTTCCAGGGCCTTTGCCTGAAAAGCGCTCCAGTCTTTTTGTCCGGAAGAGCCGATGGCACAGTTGTGATTGCCCGTGGCCAGCAGCAGGGCCAGGGTTGCTTTTCTTGAGGCAACCACCTTCGGAGACTCCGTCCAGATGACCATGGCGTTTTCCGCAGGCGTGCTGCAGGCGGTCAGCAGGTTGGGCCGGCCCTGGATCTCCACCACGCAGATGCGGCAGGTCCCGGTAGGCGCAGCCCCTTTGAGATAGCACAGCGATGGTATCTGGATATCATGATCTTTGGCAGCTTCTAAAATCGTCTGCCCGGGTATGAAGCTGCATACTTTTCCGTTCATGGTAATATAGTGGTTTTCCATGAAATGCCTTTCCTGAACCTGAACAAAATACTGTTTTTAAAAATCTGAAACGCTCAGTTTAGGAGGATATTGATCCGTCATAGATTTATAGGTTTTAGGACCCAGCACTGCAGTTTTAATGAAAGGGTTTATCATGCAGATTTCGTTATGTCAATATTGTCATAACGATTTATTCGGCTTCCGTCTTTGGGCTGATTGTTTTCAAAAAGAAAGAAGAAATCCTGCTTTTAAAAATCTGAAACGCTCAATTTAGGAGTAAGTCGGATCGGTCTTTTCGGCTCAGTTGTCCAAAGAGCGGATGACGCGGGAAGCGACGTGGATATACTGGTGGAGCTGGATCAGGCCGCCTTTGACCATTAAATGGACCTGAAGACCTTTCTGGAAGAGGCCCCTGGCCGGCCGGTGGATCTTGTACTGGCCGATTCCTTAAAACCCCGCCTCAAGCCGGTTATCTCCAGCGAGGTAGCCTATGCATAGAAATTTTTGTCTTGACTTTGGCATCAAAGATGTTTATTATGTATACACATAAGGAGAATATGTGAATAGGAGATTGTGATGAATATCACGCTTTCTGCAGACGAAGAGCTTGTAAAAAAAGCACGGGAATATGCAGCCCGGCAGGGAACCAGTTTGAACCGTATGATCCGGGAGTATATGGAACAACTCGCCAGCATATCGGATACGGATAAAACCGCGGAAGAATTTGCCATGCTGGCAAAACAAGAGGGCGGAGCCAGCCCGGATGGTTTTGTTTTTGACCGGGCAGCGGCGCATAAACGAAAGTCGCTCGCATAATGAGACGGTATTTTATTGATTCCAATATTGTAATCTATGCCAATGACCGGAATGCGGGAGAAAAGCAGGCCAGGGCGATAGAAGTGGTTCAGCGGTGCATGCGGGCTAAAAACGGCGTGCTCTCCATTCAGGTGCTTCAGGAGTATGCCAATATCGCACTGACAAAATTGACGCAGGATGCCGCTGTTGTGCTCCGGCAGCTCAAACTCCTCGATGTCTTCAAAATCATTGCGCCATCTCCGGCAATGGTGCGCCGGGGGGTTGAAATCCGGAATTCATACAAGCTTTCCTTCTGGGATGCCAATATTGTCGCAGCGGCTGAAACCGCTGAGTGCGATTATATCCTGTCTGAGGATCTGAATACGGGTCAGTATTATGCCGGCGTGAAAGTGACAGATCCCTTTGCCCCGGACTTTGATTCGTCTGAATTAGGCAAATAGCCTCCGCAAGAAAAATGCCGCCTAAACTCATATTTTTATCTGATTTTTCCTGCCGCGCTGATCGGAAACTGTGAAATCCTGTATTCCGAGGATATGCAGCATGGCCTGATTCGAGGATAAACTGCGAATCCGGAATCCATTCAGGAGGCGCTGGAGTTTTTCCAGGTGCAGCTGAACATATCTGGCAAACAAAAGCTTGACTCGCGGCTATAGGGCGATGGGGTATGAAATCAAACAAGGCGTATTATGCGTTGCTTTCCGGTTGGCATAAGAATTTTGAATTTTGATTCTATGGAGTTTTGAATGCTTGATTGGATAAAGTTGCTTGATGAACAGTCCCGGTTGGTTACCAGTCGTCGTTTTCGAGGCTTGATAATTATTTTCGCGGCAGGGGCGTTTTCTGCCCGCAGTTCGGG
The DNA here is from genome assembly GCA_964613595.1 of uncultured Desulfobacteraceae bacterium. Lineage (GTDB taxonomy): Bacteria > Desulfobacterota > Desulfobacteria > Desulfobacterales > Desulfosalsimonadaceae > Desulfosalsimonas. Next base: position 5,837 of record CAZTHW010000087.1, read on the forward strand.
AACAATGGATGCGGCATCGACATACCATGCTGAAGCTGGAAATAGGTCTTCGGGGCGGATTTTCACAGGCCAATTTCGGGAAAATGTTTGACAATCTTGAAGAGATGGCCCGGCTGTGGCGGGATAAATCGTATGCTCGGGCAGAAATAGATGCCTGCCTAATAATTTGCGATGAGTTTGTGGCGTATCGGCGGGGATTGGGTACTCGTTTCCATCAGGATTTCATTCATCGCGCGGTAAGTGCATACAAGGATGCCGAGGCGCTTCTTTTGAAAAGGCTTGAAAGACCGGAGTTTCAGAGCCAGATGATCGGGATGGCCTATTATGCGTTACACTTTGGCATGGGAAAAGATGCCGTGGCCTTCTGGTTCACTCACGCCTCCCGGCGAGGTGTCCAGCTTCGCCATTATGCCGCATGGCTTCGAAAGCAATATCAGGAAGTAAGAGCCTTTCTGGGCCCTGATAAAACTTAGGCCTTTTGTGGTTTAAAGAAATTCGGGGATATGGTACATACTGGTCCGGTATACAGACACGGAGGCCGAGACGAAAATGGAGGGAAAAGAAGAAATCCTGTTTTTTTCTCAGGCAGCATAAAAAAGAGATTGAGGAATGGTTTTCCGTAAGACTGATCGGTCTTTTCGGTTCAGTGGTCCATGGAACCGATGAGGCGGGCAGCGATGTGGATATACTGGTGGAGCTGGATCAGCCCACTTTTGACCATTACATGGACCTGAAGTTCTTTCTGGAAGACGCCCTTGGCCGGCCGGTGGATCTTGTACTGGCCGATTCCTTAAAACCCCGCCTCAAGCCGGTTATATCCAGCGGGGCGGTTTATGCGTAAGTTTTTTGTCCTTTTCTGAAACAGCAGCCAATCCCGGGATGACTCATGACTTCACAGACAGCTTTTTCCCAGCTCCAGGCGTTTTTAAAGGAGATGTTCCAGTTTGACGACCATGATCTGGATTTCGGGATATACCGGATCATCCGTCTCAAGCAGCATTTTATCGGCGCATTTATTGACGGTGAAGGAAAAGATTCCCTCCAGGCCGTGGTAAAAGACGCCCTGGCAGGCGTGCAGCAGACCTCGGCCGAGGCGGCCCGCAATTGGCTGGCAGCTTTTGCCGCGCAATTCGGCAAGCAGGGGGAAAAGCTGTGGCAGCCCCTGGCGGAAAACCCCAATGACGCTTCTGCCCGGCAGGGGTTTGAAAAGCTGCTGGAACTTGCCGAAGAGCCGGATCGCAAACAGGCCGAACACCATCTGGAAACCCTGGCGCAGGCGGAAAAACTCTCCCTGCCGGATCTGGAAGCCCGGGTCTACAATCACCTGCTCAATTTTTTCGGCCTGTATTACAGCAACGGGGATTTCGGCTACAACACCCGCGCGGCCCATGCCTTCCAGGTGCCCTATGAAGCCGGATATGACGGCGCAGACACCATGTTTCACTGGAAGCACAAGGATTCCTACTACATCAAGACGGGAAACGGGTTCAGAAGCGTGCGCTGTGAGGTAAACGGGGCCCGACTGGAGTTTCGCATGCAGGCCGGCGCGCAGAACCCGGAATCCACCGCCCGCAACAATGTTAAGGAAAATACAAACAAGCATTACCGGCTTGAAGACATCCGGCAAACCCGGGAAAAAGCCCCGGACGGATCCGATCAGACCGTCTGGCAGGTCCTGTTTTCCCTGGCCCCGGAGTCCACGCCCAAGACCGAAATCTATGCGCGCATCTGGCAGACCGTGTTTGCAGACAACACGGAGCTTGGGACCTACCTGTACAAAAAGCCGGAGGCAAAGCAGAAAAATCCCGGCAAACCCCTTTTCAACGACCTGACAGACTCCCATGACCAGGTCCAGGGCGGCCAGATCAAGGCCATTTCCCAGCTCCGCTTAAAAGCGGAAACCTATTTTGCTGAACTGGCCAGGCGCGATGAATTCAGGGATCTGGGCAAAAACGCACAGGCCCGGGCCGATGCCCTCCGGCAGGATCCCGTGGCCGCGGGGCTGTATCTTCTGGACCGGCGGCTGAATACCTTTTATGCCGGAAATGACGCGGATTTTTTCATTCACCGGGATTTAAACGGCTTTCTTTGCCGGGAAAAGGAGCGTTTTGTCAAAAACGTGATTTTCTCGGATATCAATGCCCTGTTTGCCGCCGACCGGGACACGGCCACGCTTCAGATCGCCCGGGCCTTCAACCGGGTGGCCGACCGGGTGATCGCGTTTCTCGATGCCATTGAGACCTTTCAGAAAAACCTGTTTGAACTGAAGAAAAAGGTGGTGGACACCCATTACCTGGTATCTGCGGGCAAAATCCCGAAGGAATTCCATTCCCGGGTGCTGGCAAACGATCGGCAGAAGCGGGAATGGCAGGATGTCTTCCAGGTGGATGCTAAATCCGGGCAGGATCTTGAAAACCATCCCACCCTGGTGGTGGACACCAGTTTGTATGCGGACTGCGACCCGGAACTGGAAGAAGACCTGCTGAGCCACCCGGATTTTGACAACCTGGACGAGCAGACCGACGGGCTGCTGATCAATTCCGAGAACTGGCAGGCCTTGAACCTGCTGCAGGAAAAATACCGGGAGCAGATCAAGTGCATTTATATTGATCCCCCGTATAACACCGGCGGCGACGGGTTTTTGTACAAGGACGCATTCCGGCATTCGAGCTGGATTACCATGATGAAGGACCGGCTATTGGCGGCACAACCCCTTCTGTGTCGAAGCGGCACCATAACCCAGGCCATAGGCCGGGAAGAGCTGGGCAATCTCCTAAAACTAAATGATTTGTTATTCGGAGAAAAAAACCGGGTCGGAGAGCTCATCTGGGAAAAAGGCCGGAAAAATGATGCCAAGTTTTTTTCAATCGGCCATGATTATATGTTGGTGTATGCCAAGGATCTTGAGTATATGCAGGCTTCGGGAATTGTCTGGAGGGAAGAAAAGCCGGGGGCCAGGGAAATTCTGGGAGAATACCGTCGGTTGAAAAAACTCCACGGCAATGATCTTCAGGCGATTCAGGACGGAATTCGTGAATTCTACAAGAGCCTTCCCAAAGGCCACCCATCTCTGAAACATAAAAGATACAACCGGGTGGATAAGAATGGAATCTGGCGTGATAAAGACATTTCTTGGCCAGGTGGAGAGGGTCCAAGATACCAAATTATACACCCAACGACAAAAAAGCCATGCAAGATCCCTGACCGGGGGTGGGCATTTTCAACTCCTGAGAGATTTTGGCTTTACTATGATAATAGCTTTATTGAATTTCGAGAAGATCATACTGAGCCACCCATTCTTAAGCGCTACTTAAATTATGTTTCTATGGATTTTGACAGCGATGCACGGAGACAGAACTCTCAGGCAAGTGATGGTGGTGATGTCAGTGTTCAGGTCATGCCCAGCGTTTTCTATAAAAGCCAGCAGCCGACAATCAAGGAATTGCGGCATATTATGGGCGAAGACGTTTTTAATAACCCAAAAGATCCGGCGGTGTTGGCCCGGTTGATTGACTATGTAACAGATCCGGAGTCAATGGTTCTGGATTTTTTTGCCGGGTCCGGAACAACGGGGCATGCGGTTCTTGATCTTAACCGGAAAGCCAATGGGCAGAAGAAGAGAACCTTTCAGCTCGTGGAAATGGGCGATTATTTTGACCAAATAACCAAACCACGGATCAAAAAGCTTCTTTTTTCCTTTGGCTGGAAAAACGGCCGGCCGGAAAACGAAGACGGGTACCAGGGCCTTGTCAAGGTCCAGACCCTGGAGCAGTACGAAGACCTGATCGACAACCTGAACAC